>JAGGSX010000163.1 GCA_021158865.1 Thermoplasmata archaeon | reverse complement strand
TAAACATGCATTCAATAAATGTTTTCATAGGATATGCAGGTTAATTCATGGTATTCCAATATCATATAAAAAGTATGGATTGAAACATAATAACAATCCAATTGAAAGATATAATGAAGATGCTCGGGCAAGACAGACTGCTACATCTAATAAAATTTTGAATAAGAAATATCATTCATTTTGAGGAATATCGAAAAATAGACAAATTCTTATATAATAACGGAGACGAAAAATAAAGATGTTATTGGCATAGGATTAGAAACTCTACGATTGCTTCGCCCAAATTTCCTTTTCCATTTATCATCGTTCCATGCATCTTTTCCTTATGCAAATCTTTCCCTACATATAGCATATTCATCTTCTTATTCTTCTCCCGTATCTTCTCGGATAGTTATATCTCTCCTCTTTATCCATTTTAAAAAACAACTTCTGAAATTCAGGCTTCTCCATCTCTTCTATTTCGTTTTTTTCTAATATCTCTCTAAATAACAAATAATCTTTCTCACTTATCAAAGAAATTACCTTGCCTTCATTGCCCATCCTGGCTGTTCTGCCTGCCCTGTGGGTATACATTATAACTTCCTTTGGAATATCGAAATTGTATATATGGGTAATGTCATCAATATCAAGCCCGCGGGCAGCCACATCCGTCGCCACCAATACATTTATTCTCTTCTGTCTGAAATTGTTTAACATAGTTTCCCTCTTTTTCTGACTCATATCCCCGTGAATTGCTCCTGCTGATATACCATATCTTTTTAATTCTCTGGCAAGATTATCTGTCATCTTTTTTGTTGCACAGAATATTAAGGATAAATCTGCATCCTGTTTCTGAAGCAAATGGACAAGCAAAGAAAATTTCTCTTTAAAGGAAACAACATAAAATTTATGGATTTGTTTTGCAGAAGTTATCCTTCTTTCTATCACTATTCTTTTTGGATTTTTCATGTATTTTTTACCTATTTCAATTATTTTCTTAGGGATTGTTGCACTGAATAGCAAGGTTTGTTTCTCTCTATTTGTTGCTCTTATAATTCTTTCTATGTCATCAATAAAACCCATGTCAAGCATTCTGTCTGCTTCGTCAAGGACTAAATATTTTATTTTATTTATATGCAACTCTTTTCTATTCATCAGATCAAGCAACCTTCCAGGGGTTCCAACAACAATATTTGCTTTCTTTAAATCTCTAATTTGATTTATTACTGAAGTTCCTCCATATATGCTTACTGCTTTGAAGCGAGAGTATTTATTGAATACATGAGTAATCTGCTTTGCCAACTCTCTCGTAGGAGCTACTATCAATGCTTCTATTCCATTTCCTCTAATATTTTCAATTATTGGTAAAACAAATGCAAGTGTTTTACCCGAGCCAGTTTCAGATTGAATGATGGCATCTCTATTATTCATTATAACAGGTATTGCCTCTTTTTGCACTTCTGTTGCCTCAAAAATTCCATCTTTATTTAGCTTTTCAGCTACCCTTTCATCAGATATTATTTCTTTAATTTTCATTTTATTTCTCCTTTTTTTAAAACCAAAAAATAGAGTGAATCTAAGATTCGGTTTTACTTGCATTGCATCCTTGGTATATAAATGTTTGGAAAATTATCATCCTCCAAATAATTTTATTCCTTCCATAATTGCAATGGTTACAATGAAAGATGCAAGGATGATGCCAAAAAAAATGCATATCAATGATTTTTTAAAATCTAAACCAAATAGATAAGCTGCTAAACTGCCAGTCCATGCTCCTGTTACTGGCAATGGAATGGCAACAAATAGAATTAGCGACAATGTTTCCCATCTCTCTATGCTTTTTCTTGTTTTTCTTCTGGTATAATCAAAAATTTTGTCTATGACATAATCAAAAATTTTCCATCGCCGAAAGAATTTTTCAATTGGCTGAAGAAAAAGCAAAATAAATGGAACTGGTATCATATTTCCAATTATAGAAATTATCCAGACATGCCATAATGGCATTGAATTTGCTATGCCAAAGGGTATTGAGCCCCTTAATTCAGAAATTGGAAGCATTGATATTATGAAAACTTTAAACCATAGAGGAATCATTTTATTCTTTCCCCCATTGGCTCGCCAACAGGCATACCATTCTCGACTATTTCGTTTCCACGCATCCAGACATGGATTGGATAAACTGCACTCATTTCTTCATAAGCATTCCAGCCACATTTTGATAATGCTTTTACTTTCTCAACTTTTTTAAAATCAATGACAATGAAATCCGCATCTTTTCCAACAGCGATAGCTCCTTTATTTATTTCCATAAGCTTTGCAGGCTCTCCTGCCACCATTTTATATAAATTCTTTAAACTTATCATGCCTTTTTTAACAAAATACAACATGACTGGCAATAATGCATCCACGCCAGGCATACCCGCCGGCGCGATTTCAAAATTTTCCTTTTCCTCGATGGAATGGGGAGCATGGTCTGATTCAATTATTGGAATTTTTCCTTTCATTACCATCCCAAATAATTTTTTCCTTGTTCTCTCGTCCCTCAAAGGAGGATTTACTTTCCCCATTGCAATTTTTTTGAATTGGCTTTCATGAGAGAAAAGTATATGATGTAAAGTAACTCCAAAACTTATTTTATTTTTGAGCAACAATTCCGCAGTTTCTTTAGATGTTACATGGCATATATGCAATTTTGCTTTTATATCTTTATTTGCTTTTATTATCCTTTTTACAGCCTTTTCTTCGCATTCTATAGGGCTATTTTTTTCATATTCCTTCAAATTTTTTCCTGCTCTATTTACACAATCTTTATCTTCTGCATGTATTGCAAGAATGGCATTCCTTTCCTTAATTTTTTTAAATAGAGATGGTAATTCATCATAGTCTACAAAAATTTCATTGTCACCTGAGAGATATAATTTAAATAAATTTGCCCTTTTCACCATATCCTTACTTACACCAGCATATAACCCATAATCTACCCATGCCTTGTGTCTAATTTTTTCAATTTTCTCTCTAAATGTCTCGCTATTCATTATTGCAGGCTTGTTATTTGGCATATCAAATATAGCTGTCACGCCAGCCTGCGCCGCCGCCCTGCTGCCGGTAAAAAAATCTTCTTTATATTCATATCCCGGTTCTCTAAAATGAACATGAACGTCGATGCCGGAAGGAAAAATCAGACCTCTGTAGCTCCTCGTCTTTCCATATAAAATTTTTTTGATTGCAACTATCTTTCCATTCTCAATGCCAATGCTTGCTTTTCTTATTTTCCCATTTATGAATGCTTTTCCTTCTACTACTTCCACAATTTTGTATCATAAAACAGTATTTAAATGAAATTTTTATTCTGTGCGATACCATTAACTTAACACAACTCAAAATCTGCAAAGCTTTTATATTAACTGATTATTCAAGTTTATGCCTCATTTGCTTTCCATATTAGATGTTAGAAATGATTTTGAAAAAATAATAGATGATGCAATAAATATGAAGAAAAATGGATATGAGAAAGTGCTCAAGGATAAAATTTTAGCAATGATTTTTGAAAAAAGCTCAACAAGAACAAGAATTTCTTTTGAAGCGGCAATGCAAAAGTTAGGTGGTTATCCCATTTTTTTAAGCAAAAATGATATACAACTTGGCAGGGGAGAAACAATAGAAGATACAGCAAAAGTTCTATCTCGTTATACTGATATTATTATGTATAGAGCCTACAGCCATAAAAATATGGTTGAACTGGCAAAAAATTCTTCCATTCCAGTAATAAATGGATTGGATGATGAGGAGCATCCTTGTCAAGTAATTGCTGATTTCATGACAATAAAAGAAAAGAAAGGCAATTTGAAGAAATTAAAAATGGTTTATTTTGGGGACGGAGATAATAATATGGCTCATTCATTGATGCTTGCATCCGCAATCTCTAACATTGAAATGAAAATTGTTTCTCCAAAAAAATATTGGCCAAAACAGGATTACATTGAAATGGTAAGGAAATTGGATGGAAAAGTAGAAATAGAAGAAATGAACGATGAAGCATCAAAAGAAGCAGATGTTATTGTAACAGATACATGGGTTTCAATGGGGAATGAATCAGAAAAACAAGTAAGAATAAAAGAATTCAATGGCTATACTGTAACGGAAGAAATAATGGAAAAAGCAAAGCCAGATGCAATATTCATGCATTGTCTTCCTGCTTATTATGGGTATGAGGTTACAAAAGAAGTTGCACATGGAAAACAATCTGTAATATTTGATGAAGCAGAAAATAGAATGTGGGCTCAAATGGCAATATTGAAATGGGTTATGAAAAAATTATAATCAAAACTTTTATAAAGAATTCTTATTTATTTTTATATAAGGATATATAAGTTTTAGGAGGTAAAAAAATGGGGAAAAGAATCATTTCGTTAAGTGTGGATAAAAAAGTTTACGAGAAATACAAAGAGATTTGTGATAAGAATGGCTGGATTTTATCAAAGCAAGTTGAAAATTTTATGGTGAAGGAAATAAACAATCATAAAAGTTCATCTAAAAGGGAGGAAGGATGAAATGGGAACACACCATAAGCTGATTATTGGAAATTGTATGGATATGCATGAAATTCCAGAGGAGAGTATTCAGCTTGTCGTTACATCCCCTCCTTATTTTAATGCTCCTTTTGATTATAAAGACCTGTTTAAAAGCTATGGGCAGTATCTTGGTGTCCTAAAAAAAGTAGCGAAAGAATTATTTAGAGTTGTAGAAAGGGGGCGGATTGTTGTTTTAAATATTGACGATATGTTGGTAAAAGGGATAAAATACCCAATAGTTGCAGATGCAACTAAAATTTTCCAAGAAGCTGGTTTCAATTATAGAGATAGAATAATTTGGAAAAAGCCTGATGGATATTTGAGAATAAGTAGAAGAAGTGGAGTATTACTTCAAAATCCTTATCCAATGTATTTTTATCCAGATAACCTGTTAGAAAGCATTTTGATTTTTCAAAAAGGAAAATTTGATTACAAATCAATTCCAAAATCTATTAAAGAAAAATCTAAGATTAATATTAAAGAATTTATGAGAAACAAATGGTTTATGACTTTATGGGAAATAAATAATGTTTTACCATGTTCTCCATTAGAAAAAGATATTGCAGCATTTCCAGAAGAATTGCCATATAGAGCAATAAAATTATTCTCATATGTTGGTGAAACTATTTTAGACCCATTTTTAGGAAGTGGTACAACCATGAAAATAGCTAGACAATTAGGGAGAAATAGCATTGGAATAGAAATAAAAAAATCATTGATCCCGATTATAAAGAAGAAAGTAGGTTTCGATGGCCAAAAAAGATTAGACGATAACAGCGATACCTTTGAAATAATAATGAGACCGAAAGGGTGGATAGAATGATAAATATATCCGCAGAAATTACAGGAATAAAATATATCCCACTTTTATGCAGAAAACTACATGCTTTTGATTTTAAAGATTTGGCAATTGGATTATCAAAAGAAGCAACCTTTATTTTAAAAATGCACGATAAACAACTTGCTGTAAGTTGGTGGGTTTCTCCAAAAAGAACAAGGTCTTATCCTTATGCAAGAGTTTATGATTCCCTTGATTTTTCTGGTAAAAAAGCCACAATTATTCCTATCGTAAAAGATGAGGGTAAAGATGGAGATAGAGATTTTTTACAATGGGATACAATATCTTTGATGAGTTTATTGGGTGTATATGTGATAATTTCATATTATATAACAGCCAAAAGGAATATAAAATATAAAAATAAAATAACAAATCAGAGGTTTAATATTAAACAAATAAAGGCAGAGATTAAAAAATTATTTTCCTATCAATCCGATGCTCTACATTGGAATATAGAACAAGTAGAAAAAGTGGGAGAAATAGGTAAGAAAGCATTAAAATCGTATGATAAAATTTCTAAGGCTCTTGGTATCGAAATGCATTCTATGAAATCAGCAGAAAGAAGAATTAAAAGATTATTGGAAGGAGGAGAAACCTTTAGGAATTTATCAAGAGAATTAGCACATAGAGCACAAATGAGAGAAAGCGTTACCATGCAACCAAAAGAGAGAGTAAATGGAACGAAAGCAACCCTAACGATAAAAAATTATTTTGGAGGTTACTATTATCTTACATCTGATGAGGTTAAAATAGATAAGAAAAAAGCATTTCTTATAGAAGCAAAGCACACAAAAGAAAATAAACTTCCTTCGATTGGAGATATAAAGGATGGATTACTTAAAATGATTCTTTTTACGAATTTAAAAAATATTAGAATAGATGGAAAGAGATATGACCCTGTCCCAATTTTGAAACTTACAACAGGACGAGGATTCAGAATTGATAAATTAAATAAAGGGCAAAAGGAAACATTAGAAACACTGAAGAAGGAAGCGAAATTGAACGGATTTGAAATTTTAGTGAATAAATACAGAATCTCTTAAAAATCAATGCAAATTAAAAACAATCATATCAAGCTTAATTCATCTATGCTGACATTTGCCACTCCTTCTATTCCTTCAAGTTTTTCAATCAGTTCATCTGGGCTTTGATCTGGCATTATGACATGAAGCATCAAAGCTTTCAACCCAAAAGCAATTGGAACAACATCCATTTTCTTAACATCAGCATATTCTGGAACAACTTTTTTTACATCCTCTTTTAATTTTTCCATGTCGGTGGTGGCATCGCATGGCATGAGCTTTATTTTTAATATAACATTTCCCATTTTATGGCCCCCTGAAGCCACATTGCGGGCATACATATTCAGCACTTCTGTCCCTGCATGTTCTACATCTTTTTATTATGAAACCACATTCTGGACACGGAAATTCAACGCTTCCTTCCTCTGCAAGTCCTCTACCACAGCTTATGCATCTTCCTTCAAGCATGCTTTGTTATAACATTTTCATATTTAAATTTAGCCAAGCAAATTATAATGGTATTCTTTCCACTTCAAGTCTATCTGCAGTTGGATATTCTTCTATTACATAGCATTTATATGGAATATGCGGGGCAATTTCTTCAACTATAAAAGGAGAGGTTTCTATCCTATTCATTTCTTCATTCCATTTAATCATTGCATCCTCTATTCCGAATTTATCTTTTATTTTTTTTATTTCTTTCCTGCCAGCAATTACTATTCCTTTCATTAATGTCCCATCTTCCGTTATGATTTCATAAATTTTTGCAACATTTCTTGCTCTCCTTGCTATTCTATTTCTCAATTGAATTGCATCTTTAAAAGAAGCAGAACAATAATGCAAAGGTGTTTCTATCCCCCAATCCAGAATTTCATAAGCCAATTCTTCACTTCCTTTAACAGCAGAAGAAACATCATTTTTTGCAACATAACCGAATTTTGATAAAGCATCTACATTTGTATATGAAAATTCTAATTCATTCAAATTTATGAAGTCCAAGCCAAATTTATCAACTTCTTTCAATAAATGCTTTATCTCTTCTCTAAGATGAGGAATAACTGGTATTTCCATTCCAACATCTATTCCAACATTTTTAATAACATCCCTGAAATTTGTTTCCTCTATTCTATTCCATAACTCAAAAGAAGGATGAAAACGTATCTCATCCAAGCCAGCTTCAACAACTTTTTTAATTTTATCAAAACTGAGCATGGATGTATAAAGATGTATATGATGCTCCTTTCCAAAATTTTCTTTCAGCAATTTTATGAAGTCAACTGTTCTATCAACAACCAGCAGGGGGTCGCCGCCCGTTATTCCTGTGCCCTCTGCTTCTATTAGTTCTGCTTCTTCTATTATATCCTCCTTGCTTTTAATCAACATTTCATCTGCATATATGACATCTTTATTTTTCTTCTTCTCAGAAAGAGGGCAATAAAAGCAGTTTGTATGGCATAACCCTGTAACAAGCAAAACCATTTTTGAACCGCGCTGGCAGTATTTACATCCTTCTGGAAATTTTTTTGTGTAAAATGAATTCTTTGGTAGTTTTTTCATATTCTTATATCATTCCATATTTAACTTTTTGTGCATAATATTTAAATAAAAATTGGATTATTATGCTTCATAAATGGCCCGAGTGGTGTAGCGGTAACATAAGGGACTGTGGATCCCTTGTCCCGAGTTCAAATCTCGGCTCGGGCCTACTTGTTAAAATTTTTTCATATTGCTTCATTAATATTCTTATATCCATTAATGATATTATACAATCATTTATAGAAATGCGGGTGATAAAATGAAGAAAGAAAATATTCTCTTTGATGAGCATATAGCTGTTGTTCTTGTTGGAAATTCAAAGAGATTACCGAATAAGCATATAAAGGCAGTAAAAGAAAATATGAGATTAATTGATTTTGTGGTAAACAATTTGAAGAATATGAAGTTAGAGGTGATTGTTTATTCAAAATATGAATTTCCAGTATCCACACGCTTTATAATTGATAAATCTAACTGGATTCTTCCCTCTATAATTTCTATACTCAAAAATTTGAATAGAGGTGTTTTCATTTTTGGCGGAGATATGCCATTTATTCAGAGAAAGGAAATAGAAAAAATGATGAAATATACATCCCACAGTGCAGTTGTTCCAATGTGGAGAAATGGTTATTTAGAGCCATTGCATGCTTACTATTCTCCAAAAATTATATCATTTTTTGAAGAAGAGTTGATGGGCAAAAAACCATCGCTTCATTCTGCCATAAAAAGATGTAATGATGTAATCTACCTAAAAGCAGAAAAAATGAATCCCTTAACTTTCTTCAATGTAAATACTCTCGAAGATTTAAATTTGATGCAAAATTTGTTATCAAGCAACTTTTAGAACTTGAACCATGCCTTTTATATTTCCTGTTTTCATTCTTTTTAATGCATTCTGCAAATCTTTAAATTCAACTATTTCTTTTTCTATATCAAGCTTTATCTCTTTAGCAATCTCTAAAAATTCTCTACCATAATCACGTCTCACCTGATACACTGTTTCAATTCTTTTTCCCCATAAATTATTGGTATAATCTTTTATCTCTATGAAAGAGTTTATTGTAACAGGAGCAAGAACGAGTGTGCCAGATATATCAAGATTTTCTAAACACTTTTCTACAAGTTTGCCTGTTGGAGGAAAATATATTATTGATTCTACCTTTTCAGGAAAATTCTGGCTATATATATTGCCAATCCAATCTGCACCATACTTTTTTGCAGATTTTCTATGCTCCTCGCTTCTTGTGCTTATATAAACTTTTAATCCAATATGCTTTGCAATTCTTAAAATATAATAGGCAGTGGGTCCAAACCCCACCATTCCGAGTTTTTTAATTTTGTCACCTCTCGCAAGTTTGAATGCAAAATATCCTGCAACTCTAGGGCACATAAGAGGCGCCATGCTCTCTGGCTCCATGCCCATATTTCTTAAATCAAAAGCAAAATCTTCATTGACCGCTACATATTCTGCAAATCCTCCATCAGCATCCCATCCTGTTCTTTTTATGTAACGGCAATAATTTTCTTCACCTCTCTTACAATATTTACAATTTCCACATGTCCAGTTAAGCCAGCTGATGCCAACTCTATCTCCAGCCCTATATTTTTTGACATTTTTACCTACTTTATCCACAATGCCGACAATTTCATGCCCCGGGATTATGGGTTTCTTATGAAGGGGGATATCTCCCTCCACTATATGCAAGTCAGTTCTGCATATTCCACAATATTCAACTTTAACTCTTATCTCATGTTCTTTTGGTTCAGGACATGGATACTCAACCAACTTCAAGGGATTTTTTTCAATAGGTTTTTGCTCTTCAATCGTCCACGCTTTCATATAACCTCCACTTTATATCTATTCCACACCTCTTCCAAATTCTGTCTAATTTTTTTTACCGCTTCAGGCAAAAATTCCATTATATCTCTCGCAGTTATCCCATCCTCCCCCTTTCTTTCTGCAGCAATGTCCCCAGAAAATCCATGAACAAAAACTCCCATACGAATAGCATCTTCAAATTTTAATCCCAATCCATACATTGCAGCAATTGTGCCTGTAAGAACATCACCCGACCCAGCAGTTGCCATTCCAGAATTGCCAGAAAGGTTTATATAAACTCTGCCATCCGTCATGGCAACTTGAGTATGTGCTCCTTTCAAAACTACAATGGTGTTATAATTAGATGCAAAGTTTCTGGCAATCTCTATTCTATTGTCTAAAATTTCTTTTATATTTTTATTTACAAGACGAGACATCTCTCCAAGATGAGGTGTTATAACAGTTTCGGCATTTCTTTCATTTAAAATATCAACATTTTTTGATAATGCAGTTAATCCATCTCCATCAATTAGAAGAGGTTTGTCAATCTGTGGAATTAAATCGAGAATTAACTTTTGTGTTTCTTCATTCAGCGATGTTCCTGGACCTATGACTACAAAATCCACATTTTTAACGATTTCCAAAATCTCATCTCTGGCAATATAACTTATGCTTCCATCTTCTGTTTCTAACATAGGATGAAAGACTATTTCTCTACCTTCAACACCTATGAATGGAATAACAGATTTTGGCGACGCAAGGCGTGAATAACCGCCACCTGCTTTTAAAAATGAAATGGACGAAAAATAGGGCGCCCCATAATACTTTCCCGCCCCCGCAATGAAAAGCGCATCCCCAAAAGTTCCTTTATGCCCATCTTTCATCCTTAGAGGAAGTTTTGTTGGTTCATTTATCATAACCTTTATTTCTCTATCTTCATAATTTTTTGGAGGAAATGATATATGGGATGTATACAATTTACCGCAATATTCATACCCAGGATAAAGTATATTTCCTATTTTTGGCAATCCAAATGTTACTGTATAATCAGCTTTAACGGCAATTCCCATAACTTTTCCAGTATTTCCATCTATTCCAGATGGGATGTCGACAGAAAATACAGTTTTTCCGCTTTCATTTATTATTTTTATCGCTTCAGCATATTTTCCCTCAACATTTCTTGAAGTTCCTGTGCCTAATATTCCATCAACTATTGCATTTGCTGTAGTTATGTTTTTTCTAACAATTGCATTATCACCCATAAATTGCTCTATGGGTATTCCTATCTTTTCGGCAATTTCATAATTCATTCTTGTATGACCCTTATATTTTTCAGGATCGCTCATTAAATATATCTTCACATTTGCTCCATTTGAATACAATTTTCTTGATACTGCTATTGCATCTCCACCATTGTTTCCTGGTCCGGCAAATGTTACAAAATTCTTTCCTCGAACATTGCCTATAACTTTCAAAATTATAAAATAGACGGCGTGGGCGGCATTCTCCATAAGCAATTTTCCTTCAATTCCATATTCCTCCATAGCTCTTTTATCCATATTCCGCATCTGCTCAACAGTACTTACTCTCATTTTAGGTCAACAAAGGGAAATAACTTCAAGAATTAATGTTTTACGCAAGTTTATTTATTTTTTCCACTCTAACAATTATTACTTTGAGAGAAGGCATTTTAGCCTGTGGGTCTAAAGGATATGTGCTTGTAAGCCTGTTAAGATTACAAACATTAAAGAAATGTATTGGAACAGAAAGATAACCTTTAGGAATTTCAACATCTCCTTTTAAAGCAAGAGGACATGTAACAGAACCATAGGGTGATGATATTCTAATAGCTTCACCATCTTCAAGCCCGAGATGGGAAGCATCTTCGGGATTCATGGCAACAAATGGCTTACCACCAGCGGCGACAAGCAATTTTGAACGCCTTGTCATTTCTCCAGTATTAAAATGAGGATAGAGTCTTCGAGTAATCAATATGAATGGGTATTCATCTGTAGGGGTCATAACATATTCAGGAGGTTTAATTGGATAGAATCTAGCTCTTCTATCTCTAAAAGTAAAACCATCTGTATATAATTTTGGTGTTCCAGCATGTTTTTCAGAAAAAACAGGCCAGAATAATCCATGACTGCCTCTAAGCCTTTTATGTGTAACTCCAGAAAAAATTGGTGCCACCTTTCTTATTTCGTTCCATATTTCTTCTGTATTACTATATTTCCATTCCATGCCCATAGAATTTGCTATCTTTGTTATTATCCACCAGTCTGGCTTTGCTTCTCCTGGTGGCTCGACAGCTTTTTCTGTAAATTGCATTCTTCTTGCAGCATTTGTTACAACTCCTCTTTTTTCACCAATCATTGCAGCCGGTAAAACAACATGGGCAAGTTTTGCTGTTTCAGTCATAAATATGTCCTCAACGATAAGAAAATCCAATCTTTTGAGCATCCAGTTAACAAAACTACTCTGTGGCTCACCCAATGCTGGATTTTCTCCAACTACATACAATGCCTTTATTTTTTCGTCAAGTATTGCATGAATCATCTCTGTAGCAGATAGTCCTTTCTCTGCAGGAATTTTTTCATTCCATATCCCTTCAAAATGAGTTATTACGCCAGGATCATTCAAAGGATTATGCCCGGTTAAAGCATCTGGTTGAGCTCCCATATCAACAGCACCCTGAACATTATTCTGTCCTCTCAATGGAGCAACTCCACATCCTTCTTTACCAATATTTCCTGTCATAAGCGCTATAGATGTTAAAGCCATTACATTCTGCGTTCCATGAGAATGCTGTGTCAATCCCATCCCCCATATAAATATCGTTCTCTTTCCTCCAATGAGCTCTGCCGCCTTCTCCAAATCTTTCCATTTGATTCCTGAAACGTCTTCAACATATTTTTTAGAAAATTTTCCAAGGCTTTTAACAAATGAATCAAATCCAATGGTATGTCTTTTGATAAATTCTTTATCATATAGCCCTTTTTCATAAATTATTCTTGCAAGTCCACCAAGCCATATAACATCTGTGCCAGGTTTTGGCATAAGCCTTACTTCTGCTTCTCTCGATATAGGTGTTTTACATGGGTCTGCAACTATCAAATTAAATCTATTGCTCCTCTTTTTCAGTATATTCCATATCCCCGGATGCGTCGCCCTCGTGTTTGCTCCGACAACCATAACGGTTTCTGTTTTAAGAAAATCTGGCCACCATATACTTACAGCACCATAACCAAGCATTTTGCTCAATCCAACTTCAGAAGGCGAATGGCACAGGCGGGCGCAGGTATCGATGTTGTTTGTTTTAAGAACAATGCGGGCAAATTTCTGCAAAATATATGCTTCCTCATTCAAAATTTTTCCAGAGCATAAAACTCCAATGGAGTTGCCACCATATTTTGATAGTGTATCCTTCAATTTACTGACAGAAAAAGAAATTGCTTCATCCCATGAAACTTCCTTCCATTTATTTCCTTCTCTAATAATAGGCTTTTTAAGTCTATCAGGGTGATTCAGCAGTTCATGAACTGTCAACCCTTTTATACATATAAATTTACCATTAACTTCAGGATTTCTTCCCTTTACCAAAGTTTTGACAGCCTTTCCATTTTTAACAGCAAGTTCAATATTACATCCTACGCCGCAATAAGGACAAATTATATCAACAATTTTTTCTTCCATTCAAATATGCATGAAGCAAGGATATAATAAATTTTTCAAAATGTAAAGTAAACACAGATCGGTAACATTTCTTAAATCAATTTCCCATTCTTTATAGGAGGGGAATGGGAAATGTCACGTGTTACTCCAGAAATGAGGAGAATAATGGTTATGGCAAAGAAGTCAGGAAAGAAAACAAAAGAAATCGCTGAATTTCTTGGAGTAAGCAGAAAAACTGTATGGAAATGGAATAAAAGAGCACATCATCCAGGGAAAGAAAGTTTTAGGGATAAATCAAGAAAACCACATCATATCAATAAGAAAATAACTCCCCTGGTAGAAA
>JAGGSX010000146.1 GCA_021158865.1 Thermoplasmata archaeon | reverse complement strand
ACTTATATTTTAGCATAATTTATTGCATTGCCAAATCAAATAGTAATAAAGTTTTTAAAATGGGATTTTCTAAAACTCATGGATGTTGAAAAAATTGCAAGAAAACATGCATTGATAAATGCTGTCAAATTTAATGGAAAAGCAAGTTTGAAATCTGTTATTGGAAAAGTTATGGCTGAATTTAAAGGAGAAGCAAAAGAGATAATAAAGATTATTAAAGAAGTTGTTGAGGAAGTGAATAAACTTTCGTTAGAAGAGCAAAAAGAAGAGATTAAAAAACTTGGAATAAGAATTGATGAAGGAAAGAAAAAAAGAGAAATAAAGTTACCTCCCCTACCAAATGCTAAAAAAGGAGAAGTTGTGACAAGATTTCCTCCAGAACCGAATGGTTATTTACATATTGGGCATGCCAAAGCAGCTATAATAGATTATGAATACGCTAAAATGTATGATGGTATTTTTATTCTTCGTTTTGATGATACCAATCCATTAAATGAGAAAAAAGAATTTTATGAGGCACAGAAAGAAGACTTAAAATGGCTTGGTGTGGAATGGGATAAGGAATACAGAACATCTGATAATATTCCAAAACATTATGAATTGGCAAAAGAAATGATTGAGAAAGGATGTGCATATATATGCACATGCAGGGAAGAAGAAATAAGAAAAAATAGAAGATTGGGAAAAGAATGTGCATGCAGGAATAGAAAAGAACAGCCATGGGATGAATTTTTTAAGATGAAGGAAGGAGAAGCTGTTATAAGACTTAAAGGAGATATGAAATCACCAAATACAGCAATGCGTGACCCAATACTTTTCAGAATAATTGATTATCCGCATCCAATTCATGGTAAACGTTTTAGAGTATGGCCCACCTATGATTTTTATGGTGCCATTGAAGATTCTTTATCGGGTGTTACGCATCCATTTAGAACAAAAGAATATGAACTCAGAGATAAAGTATATTTTTATATCCTGAATTGTTTAAATTTGAGAAAGCCAAATCTTATGGAATTTTCCAGGCTTGCCATAAAAGGAATGCCAGTTTCAAAAAGAAAATTAAAGCCACTAATTGAAAAAGGCTTTGTTATGGGCTGGGATGACCCAAGACTGCCAACGTTAAGAGGGCTTAAAAGAAGGGGGATTTTACCGGATGCAATAAAAGAATTTGTCCTTTCTCAAGGAATTTCAAAAGCCGAAAGTGTTGTGGCATTTGAAAATCTTGAAGCAATAAATAGAAAGATGCTTGATGAAGTTTCAAGAAGATTCTTCTTTGTTTCTGAGCCAATAAAACTCTTTGTTGAAAATGCTCCTGAAAAAGAAGTTGCCCTTAAATATCATCCATCTATAGATATGGGAAAAAGAAAGATAAAAACAAATGGAAATTTTTACATTTCTTCTGAAGATGCAAAAAATCTTGAAAAAGGAAAAAAATTTAGATTAAAGGATTTGTATAATGTTATTGTGAAAAATAAAAATGATATGATTTTGGGTTCTTTTGCTGGAGAAAAATTGATGGATGTGCCGAAAATACAATGGGTGAGTGATGAATTTATAAAAGTTAAAGTAATTATAGCCATGCCACCTTTTAAAAATGGATTATTTAATCCAGATAGTCTAAAAATTATAGAAGGATATGCAGAAAAAAATTTAAAAAATGTAAAAAATGGCGAAATTGTTCAATTTGAGAGGTTTGGTTTTGTAAAAATAGAAAAAAATGGTAGCATAGTTGGTATTTTGACTCATAAATGATGCTTATAATCTCAAATTATTATAGGCAATTTTGTTCCACATTTACTGCATCTTCCATTTTTTATTCCTACAATTCGAGAGGAAAATCCATATCTTTCTATCAACAAATTTCCACAAACAGGGCAATAAGTATTTTCATAAATGCCATGGGGAACGTTTCCAAGATAAATGTATTTTAATCCATGTTCTTTTCCAATGTTGTATGCTCTCACCAATGTTTTTATTGGAGTAGGAGGCAGATGAATCATTTTGTATGTTGGATAAAAGGCTGTGAAATGAATCACCTGTTCATCTCCAAATTCTTCCATAACCCATTTAACAAATTTTTTTATTTGCTCTTCATCATCATTCTTTGTTGGAATTATAAGATAGGTGAGTTCTAAATGTATGCCAAGCTCCTTATACAATTTTGCAGCATTTAAAACTGGCTCAAGTCTACCTTTAGTTATTTTTCGATAGAACTCATCATCCATTGATTTTATATCAACATTTGCCGCATCAAGATAAGGAGAAATTTCTCTTAATGGCTCTTCATTTATATAGCCATTTGTAACAAAAACAGTATATAAGCCAGAACGCTTTGCAAGTTTTGAAGTATCATAAGTATATTCCCACCATATCGTTGGCTCATTATATGTAAATGCTATCCCATCACTTTTTTTCTTTGCTTCTTTTACAGCCTGTTCTGGTAATATATCAACTAAAAATGCTTCTTCTGGCGCCGCCTGGCTGATTGAATAATTCTGGCAATGCATACATTTTAAATTACATCCCACTGTTGATAAAGAATATACCATGCTGCCTGGATGGAAATGGAATAATGGTTTTTTTTCAATCGGGTCTACATTTGCAGATGAACATGAAGCGTATACGAGCGTGTATAGTTTGCCATTCTTATTTTCTCTTATCTTGCATAAACCCCTTCTTCCTTCTCTTATTATACAATTATGAGGGCATAAAGTGCATCTAATATTCCCATCTTTCTTCTTCCAGAATCTTGCAATCCTTTCCACAATTATATACATATAGGCTATTTAAATTTAAAAGTTATGATAATATTTTATCCAACTTATCCCGCTCAATTGCCACTTTTATTTCCTGTGCTATTCTCTGTCCAGTTGACAAGCTTGGCTGAATCAAATCTGAATAAGGGCTTCCAGAAATAAATAAGTTTGTTCCAGCAACGATTCTTGCTGAAATTTCGAATACGCGAAATTGAAGGGCATCTGTAACAACAGTTTCAAGACAGAATGGTCCGACCAACCCTCCAAAAAGCTGGTATGCTTTTTTAACAACCCTTGCCCCCATATCAAATACTTTTGGAAGCAATGATTCGCGTAAGACAATTGGAATGTTGCCAGTAACAATAAAAGTCGGCTGAATGCCCATATCTTCAAGTTCTGAAATTGAACCCAGACGATGGGCTTCATCAATATTTGTTTCATCTCTTCTATCTATGGACAATAATTGCAGGCTTCCATTTCCAACAGGATAACCATTTTTTTGAATTGGAGAATAAAAGTAGTGTATGTAATATCTTGTTCCAATCAAAAATTCTTGTATTATGTATGGCTTGCTTTCATCAATTTTCTTCTTGAAGTCATTATAATCTTTCGCTATGAAGAAACCTCTCCCACCTTTTGCTCCATAATACTTTACTATTACCGGCTTGTTTATATCTTTAGCATCTTCAATTATTTCTGGCATTTTTATGCCGGCTTCTTCCAGCCATTGTCTTTCTTTTTCTCTATCTGATTCCCATTGCAGAACAGATTTATTTCCAAAAGTTGGAATATTCATTTTAAAAAAATTTTCAGCTCCCATATATTCAACAAATGAGCCGTGCGGAATGATTATTGCATTTTTTTTATGGAAATGGGAAGAATATTCATTTATTTTTTTGTAATTTTCTACAATAAAGAATTCATCCGGTTTGCCAAGAGGAAATGCCTTGTAAAAGGATGGCTCTTCTTTTATTGCTATCCCAATACTTTTGAATCCCTCTTTCCTTGCACCATTAAAAATTTGCAGACTGGAATGGGAGCAGACGGTGGTTATCCTTATATCCTTTTTATCATAAGACGAAATTATTTCTTCTATTCCCATTAAAAGTAATATAAGAGGGGATTTTAAAAATATCGGTCTGGAAAGTAAAATTTCTCCCTATAAAACTTTTATTTCATTTATTCCGTGCTGTCTTTTTGCTATTTCCCTCAAAATTTTTATATTTCTTCCATCCTTTCCAATTGCCTTCCCTTTATCATGCTCGTTCACAACAACGCTTACAATGTTTTTGCCTTCATCAACAATTATTCTATCCAATCTAAATGGTTTGAATAAATTTATTATAAATTGCTTTATATCATCATCATATTCAACAAATCTTATTTCCTTTCTAAAAAATTTTTCAAGTTTCTTTATGTTGTGTGCTTCTTTCCCCACAGCTTTTCCAAGTTTACCTTTTCCAACGATGAAAGTTATTCTATTATCTCTTTCCACACAATCCACAATAGGTGCCCTTGTCATTCCTTCAGCAATAGCCATATATTGCATTTCCTGCTGGTTTATCTTTATTTTCATGTTATCTATTCTGTATAATGTCAATTATTTTAGATTTCCCTCCATCCATTATTGCCATAACGCTTACACCAAATGGCTTACCGCATGCGTTTCCAAGTTCAACATTATTCCCTTTATAGATATAAAGTGGTTTATCTCCTATTGCATCCATGACTTCTTTTTTATACGGGCAGTCCATGGACATTATAAAAGCTTTTGCTTTTTCAGCATTTTTAATAACCATTTTATATCCAAATATAATTTTTCCTGTAGATATTGCTCTTGCTAATTCCTTAGATATCATTTTCCCACCTTCAAACTTTTCAATTTTTTAATATCAACTGCAAGTTCAACCGAACCTGTTCCTAATCTTATAGGCTGTCCAACAATAACATTTTCTGCCACACCTTCCAATCCATCTATTTCTCCTCTTCTTGATGCCTTAAGAAGATGGTCAACGGTTATTTCAAAAGCAGCTCTTGCTATAACAGAAGTTTTTTCTCCTGTGACACCCTGCCTTCCTACTGGACGGACCGTGCCGTCGGCAGTCATTATATCTGCTACAAGCATTATGTGGCGAATGTCAACATTAAGTCCCTGCTCTTGCAGAGTATCATGGGCTTCTTTTATTATGGCATTTCTGGCTGCCTCAATTCCAAGGACAGTATATATTGCGTGTATATCATTTGTTGTTGTTCTCGTTTTATCAACTCCTTCAATCTGCAAAACTTTTTCAAAATTGCTTCCCTCAGTATAAATGACATATTCATCTTCTTCTTTCCTTATTATTGCCCTTTTGATTTCGTCTATACCCTTTATTTTTATATTTTTGATTTCATCATTTAAACGGCGTAATTCTGTATATCTTTTATCTTTTGGTATGACTTCTATTTTCTCTCCCGCCTCATTAATTTCTGCCTTGCTCACCTTTTTTAAAGAATTCATCACATCATTCATTTCAATATCTTTCCTCTTCATTGCCTTCTTATTTGGTGTAACAATTATCTTCATGTTTCCAATATCAACAGTAACATCGGCAATGTTTATCATTTTTGTTATTTCTATTTGATTTGCCATTTTCTTTGCCAAATCCCTATTTATTCTATAAGCTCCTTCTAAATATACGGTCATCATGGGCGTCGATGGTTCTTTTCTCGCATCAACTATTTCTATCAAACGGGGCAATCCAAGAGTAACATTTATTTCAGCCACACCAGCATAGTGGAAAGTTCTCATTGTCATTTGTGTGCCCGGCTCCCCAATAGACTGGGCGGCGACGATGCCGCAGGCTTCAAGCGGCTCCATTAAATGAGCATTGTAATCTTTAATTGCTTTTTCAACCACTTTTTTTATTTTATCTTTTGCCCCATTTTTTTCTATACTCTCTGCAATTTCATTTATAATTGTTTCTGGTAAATATTCCTTCTTTTCATTTATAATTTTTATAATTTCATCTTTGGTTTTATTTCCACTTTCTTTCGCCTTTGGAATTTTTCTTGTAATTTTCTTTGATTTCTTTTTAACTGGAATTTTTCTTCCAAGTTTTTTGAAAATTTCTTCGGCAGATTTTGTTCCAACTTTTTTTTCAAGTTTTTTATAGCCAATTTTACTCAATTCTGATAAGGTGTAATATTCTGCAACTTTTTCAGCCACTTTTTTGCTTATGCCTCTTTTAATCAAAGCATTTGCTGTAATCTTACTCATTTGTCACCTCCTTCAATATCAATTCAGGGTCAACAGCCTTTCCTCTTATGCTTTTAGTTGGGTCAATCCCATCCTCTCCATAATGGAACTGAACCACTTTTCCTGTTGTTTCTCTTACGCTACCATCCTCTTCAAGCCTGACATTTTCAAGTGCATTAATGAGGCGGCGCTGCATGTATCCGGAACGAGATGTCCTGACTGCAGTATCTACTAAACCCTCTCTACCTCCCATGGAATGGAAGAAATATTCAGTTGGTGTAAGCCCGCTTTTATAGCTTGAAGAAACAAAACCTTTTGCTTCCGCTCCCAAATCTCCTTTCTTAAAATGTGGCAAAGTTCTTCCATGATACCCTCTATGGATTCTTTCTCCTCTAACAGCCTGCTGTCCCACTGCGCCCGCCATTTGCGATAAATTAAGCATGCTTCCTCTTGCCCCACTTCTTGCCATTATGACTGCAGAATTGTCCAGACCAAGGTGTCGGCTGGCTATTTCTCCAGTCTGATCTCTTGCTTTTCCTGTTACACGCATTATTTCCATTTCCAGTGTTTCTTCCAAGCTTCTACCGGGAATTTGCTCAAGTTCTCCTTCTCTATAAGCTCTTATCAAATCCTGTATCTTCTTTTTTGCATTTTCTAAAACTCCTTTAATCTGCATTTGTGCTTCTTCTGGAATATCTTCATCATCTATGCCTGTTGTAAATCCTATCAATGTTATAGAAGCTATACCCAGTTTTGTAACTTTATCTATGAATTTCCTCGCAGCTTTGCTTCCATCTTTTCTCATTATATATTCAATTATTTTTCCTTTAAATGCTCCAATACTTGCCTCATCTATGGCTCCTTCTAACAACTTTCCATTCTTTATAACAACATAAGCATCATTTTTTCTACATTCTTCTTCAGTGCTGTTGCACAATTTGGCTTTATATTCAAGATTCAAATCTTCTGGCAATATTTTGCTGAATATTTCCTTTCCCGTCATTTTTTCTTTAATTTTCCCTGTATAACCAGTTGCTGAAAGAATGTATAAAGCTTCTTCCTTACTAAAAACCTTATTTCCATAAGTGAGTAAAAAACATCCAGTTATATGGTCATGAATTGCACCAATTATTGCCCCTCCAAAACGGGGACTTAAAATATGCTCCTGAACCTTCATTAAAATCTCTGCTTCTGCTCTTGCTTCTTCACTTTGCAAAACATGCAGGTTCATTTCATCTCCATCAAAATCAGCATTGTAAGGTGGGCAGACAGCAAGATTGAGACGGAATGTTTTATATGGTAAAATTTTTGCTTTATGTGCCATCATTGACATACGATGCAAAGAAGGTTGCCTGTTAAATAAAACAATGTCTCCATCATCCAATTGTCTTTCAATAATTGAACCAACTTCCAATCTTTCCGCAACTGTTTCAGCATTTTCACTTGTAACCCTTATTCTTCTACCATCAGGTCTTATTACATAGTTGACACCTGGCAAATAAATTGTTCCTTCTAAAGGTTCTGGTTCTGGTCCTCTTTTCACCAATTCTTTCATTTCTTCAATATTATATGGCGTAACTTTTATTGGAACTGTAAGCTCTTTTGCTATTGCAATTGGTATTCCAACTTCATTTATGCTTATATTTGGGTCTGGCGAGATTACAGTTCTTGCTGAAAAATTGACACGCTTTCCAGATAAATTGCTCCTGAAACGACCTTCCTTTCCTTTCAATCTTTGAGCAAGCGTTTTTAATGCTCTTCCGCTCCTATGACGGGCTGGAGGTATGCCGCTCGTTTGATTATCAAAATAAGTTGTGACATGATATTGCAACAATTCCCATAAATCTTCAACAATAAGTTGAGGAGCTCCAGCATCTCTATTTTCCTGCAGCCTTTGATTTATTCTAATTATATCAACAAGTTTATGTGTCAAATCATCCTCACTTCTTTCTCCTGTTTCAAGAGTAATGGAAGGACGTGTAGTGACAGGAGGAACTGGAAGAACTGTTAAAACCATCCATTCTGGATGAGCCACCTCAGGATTAATATCCAGCAGTCTGAGGTCATCGCCCAAGGCATCGCTAACTTTTTCGAGCCATTCCCTCACTTCAGCTGGAGTTAATTTTCTTCCCCCTTCTCTATATGTCGTTGGTTTATCAAGCTCGACTGGCAAAACTTCCCTTCCACAATAAGGACATTTTGTTACCTTGCTCGTTTTTTTGATGACTTCTTTTGCAAAAGCTGCAGTACTATTTCCTCTTTTAACAACTTTTTTATAGTCTTCTCTTAATTTAATAATTTCTTCTTCTGGCAATAATAATTTCCCACATCCTCTGCATGTTGCTTTCAAAACATTATATATTGTTTTTGCAAATCCAACATGTATAACAGGCATGGCAAGTTCAATATGACCAAAATGTCCAGGACATTCCTTTACTTTTTGGCCACATGTTTTGCACCTCAAGCCGGGCTCAATAACTCCGAGACGAGGATCCATCAAACCCATTTCTATTGGGAATCCATCTTCATCATAGGTATCAGGAGTTATAATTCTTGTAGCAGACATTTTTCTTATTTTTTCAGGAGAAAGCAATCCAAATGCAATCTTATCTATAATTTTCTTTGATTTTGTTATCATTTTACACCAGCCCCCTCAATACTAATTTTGGATCTATTGTTAAAGATTGCAGTTCTTCCAGTAATAATTTAAATGCATAACTCATTTCAACAGGATATATTCTTGCATTATCACCACACATCAAACATTTTAAGAACCCTCTCTTCGTCTTGAACGCAATATGCCCACAATTCTCACATACATATTGGATTGTCAAATCAGATTGCTCAAGCAACCTTTCTTTTATTATCATCGATGCTCCATGTCCTATCAAGCAATCTCTTTCCATTTCTCCAAATCTCAGGCCTCCTTCTCTTGCTCTTCCTTCTGTCGGCTGCCTTGTTAATATTTGAACAGGACCGCGGCTTCTTGCATGCATTTTTCCAGAAACCATGTGGTGGAGTTTTTGATAATAAATTACGCCAACAAATATATCAGCCTGATACATCCTCCCAGTTTCGCCATCATATAAAACTTCTTTTCCATTATGCTTGAATCCATTTTTTACTAATGCTGCTCTCAATTTTTCTTCTGGCTCTCCTGAAAATGGGGTTCCATCTATGTTACGTGCTTCAAGTGCCCCAACTTTTCCTCCTATCATTTCCAATACATGGCCAACTGTCATTCTGCTTGGAATTGCATGGGGATTGATTATTAAATCTGGGATGATGCCATCTTCAGTAAATGGCATATCTTCAGGTGGAACTATTAAGCCAAGAACTCCTTTCTGCCCATGCTTTGAAGCAAATTTATCTCCAAGCTCTGGGATGCGTTCATCTCTAACCTTTATCTTAACCATTCTTGCTCCATTGACTGACTCTGATAAAACAACCGTATCAACAACACCCTTCTCTCCATGTCTTACAGTAATAGATGTTTCTCTCCTTTTTTGAGGAACTAATACGTCGGTTGGCTCTTCAAGAAAACGAGGTGGAGAGGTCTTCCCTATCAGAACATCTCCTCCTTTAACCCTGCTTTCTGGAGATATTATTCCATCTTCTCCAAGATGAATGTAAGCTTCTTCACTTCTGACTCCCCTACATTCTGGGTCTGGTATTTCAAAATGGTCTTCCTGACCGCCAGGATACCGCTGCTCTTCTGTAGCATAAGTTCTAAAGAATGTGCTTCTTCCTAACCCGCGGTCAATTGAAGCTCTATTCATTATAAGAGCATCTTCCATGTTATAGCCGTGGAATGATATTACAGCAACAACAAAATTCTGTCCAGCAGGACGGCGGTCATAATTTATATATCTCGCTGAATGGGTTTTTACAATGGGCATCTGAGGATAGTGGAGCAAATGCCCTCTTGTATCTGGCCTTCTCCTGTAATTTGCGGCGGCAAAACCCAACGATTGTTTCCCCATGCCTGCGCCCATTGTGATACGAGGCGAAGAATTATGCTCTGCATAGGGAACAAGGCTTGCTCCTATGCCAAGTATGCAAAGTGGGTCTATTTCCATGTGGGTATGCTCTTCCGTTAATTCTTTTTCATTCATTGCAATATATGCGTTTTCTTCCTCTTCTGTATCCACATATTCAATTATTCCTTTATTAATCAGCCAACTCCATGATATTTCACCTTTTTGAAGCTTTTTTCTTATATCTTTTGTATAAAGCAATTTTCCATTCTCGACAACAAATAACGGCCTTCTTACTCTACCAGCATCACAATTTATTACAACATCATTGCTTTCTTCATAATAGCATACATTTATTTCTTTGTCTATTCCTCCATTCCTTCTCCTTTTTCGTATTTCTTCAACCAATTTCCTTCCATCTGGATATATACCAATTAAATCTCCATTTAAATATACTCTTGCTCCCTTCAATCCTTTTTTAACTTCTTTAAGCCCCAATCTTTTAAGTTCTTTCTCAACCAATTCTTCAGGATAACCTTCTGATATCTCAACAGTCAATGCCAGATTTTTCACAAGCCCACAATTTGGTCCTTCTGGCGTTTCATTCGGGCACAGCCGCCCCCAATGTGTTGAATGCAAATCACGAGCCTCAAAATGAGGTTGAGACCTTGTTAAAGGAGAGTTAACGCGCCTTAAATGGCTTATTGTAGAAAGATTTGATGTCCTATCAAGAAGCTGGCTCACACCTGTTCTTCCTCCAACCCAGTTTCCAGTAGCCATTGCATGACTTATTCTTTGGTTAAAAACTTCCTGCCTTACATACGGCTTTATTTTTATATCTTCAAGGCTTTTTCCTCTCGTATACAATCTTTCAAGCTGATACTTGAGATCTTTGCATAACGCAACAAATGCAACCCTAAACAAATCTTCCATTAAATCTCCTGCAAGCTTCAGTCTTTTATTTGCATAGTGGTCTTTATCATCTTCCTGCCTGTAACCCAATGAAAGCTCCAAAACAGCCTGACCCATTCTCGTGAGGAATATTCCTTTTCTTATTCTATCTTTTACCTCATTTCCGAGATGGGGCAAAAGAGTTCTATCAAGAAGCTCCCTGACACGTTCTTTTCTATATTCCTTTGCCTGCCCGCCTGCTATTTTCTTTCCTATATATTCTATTGCTTCTTCTTCATTTGTAACTTCATATTCCAATTCGCATGTTTCCATGTTTGCCAGAACAAAAACTTCTGTTTCAGGATATGAAGCCATGTTATCAAATATTGTTTGCGAATCCAATCCTAAGGAACGGAGTAAAATCACCAATGGTATGGGATTGGCGACATTGGGTAATGTTGTCATCAACATGCCATCTTTCCTTTTTTCTACCACAATTAATGCTCTAAATCCTTCTTTTTGTGAGAAAACCTTTGCAGTTTCCACTTCATATCCATATCTATTTGCTCTTTCTGTTAAAACTCTGTTGGGAGCAAGGTCTTCAAGGGTTATTAAAACTCTTTCAGTTCCATTTATTATAAAATATCCTCCAGGGTCAAGAGGGTCTTCCTGCATTTCTATTAGTTTCTTTTCATATTCATCATCATTTAACTTTCTATCTGCATCTTCTTCTAATGCTTCTCTCGATATATTGCATTTTTTAGATTTTACCATTATCGGTAAATTTCCAATTCTTGCTTCCTCTGCCTCATATTCTACACCATTTACTACAGGTATAAATTCAAGGAAAACAGGAGCTTCATAGGTTAAATCTCTTAAACGAGCTTCCATTGGTGTTATTGGATGTTCCTCTCCATTTGCTTCTCTCGTAAAGGGTCTTCCTACTTTGACTTTCCCAAGTTTTACTTTATAACCTTCTATCTCTGGATGGATATAACCTCTTTCCAATCCCTCTCCTTCTCCTATCCTCGTTGAATTTACAATCTCCTGCAGTCTTCTATCCAAAAGGTCATTAAATGATGCAAGGTGATGATTTACAATACTCCTCTCTTTATAGAAAGCATCTATTACCTCTTTCATATTATCTCCTTTTTAACAACAAGCCTATATGAAATGCTTGTCCCAGCTGTAGGACTTTTTCTCACTATTTTTACAATATCCCCATCCTTCGCACCAATTGCTTTGGCAACTGGATCAGTAACCAGCATTTGGGGTAAATCTTCTTTTTTTATTTTATATGTCTTCAATAACTTTTCAACATCTTCTCCTGATAATATCTCATGGTGCGGGACGAGGGTATGCTTTAGGATATCAAACTTCATATTCTGCCAATATATATCTTCTAATATTTTAACTTTTGGGTTAAATTCAGCATCTCTGCATTTATTTTATCCAAAAATCCATTGAAATACTCTTTTTGTATATCATTCCGGTGATGAAATGAATAAAAAAATTATCAGCTTTTACCAGGATGTGCCGAAGAAGCTGAAGGATTGGATATAATACTGGCATGTGATGGAGCCTCTTCAGTAGGCCAAATTGGGCATGAAGTGGCTGTAAAGCTTACGAAAGAAAATCCAGATTATGAGATAACGATAGCAAAAGAAGGAATAAAAAAGATTTCTTCTTTAGATTTTGATGAAGAGGATGTGAAAAAAATAGCTGATAAAATAGTCATAGGATTGAATAAAGATTTATCTAAATTGAAAAAATAACCCTGCGATGCTGCACAACTTTAGCATTGCCTTCTCCACCGTAACGCTATTGCAGAGTATTTTCAATTTTTGTTAAATTAACAGCATCAAAATTAGAGCAAATATTATATATATGGGAATTTATATACAGGCAGGAGGATAAAATGCCAGCTGAAAAACCCCATCTCAATTTGGTGATTATAGGGCATATTGACCACGGGAAATCAACACTTGTAGGAAGATTGCTGCTTGATACAGGTCAGATAGATGAGCATCTTATAAGAAAGTATGAAGAAGAAGCAAAAGCTAAAGGAAAAGAATCCTTTGCTTTAGCATGGGTAATGGACAGACTCAAAGAAGAAAGAGAAAGAGGCATAACCATAGATGTTGCTCATCGCCGTTTTGATACTGATAAATATTATTTCACAATTATTGATGCCCCTGGTCACAGAGATTTTGTAAAAAATATGATAACAGGCACAAGCCAGGCAGATGCTGCTGTTCTGGTGGTGGCTGCTCCAGACGGCGTGATGGCGCAGACAAAAGAACATGCATGGCTTGCAAAGACTTTGGGTGTTGACCAGATGATAGTTGCTATAAATAAAATGGATATAACCCAGCCAGCTTATGATTCAAAAAGGTATGAAGAAGTTAAAAGCGAAGTTCAGAAGCTTCTGGCAGGAATTGGATATAAAGATGTTGTATATCTGCCAGTATCTGCATGGAATGGAGACAATGTTACGGATAAGAAAAATTTGAGCTGGTGGGATGGACCAACTCTTATTGAGGCATTAAATGCTTTGAAACTTCCATCAAAACCTGTTGAAAAGCCGTTACGATGGCCAATTCAAGATGTTTATTCAATAACAGGCGTTGGCACAGTTCCAGTTGGTAGGGTGGAGACAGGTGTGATGAAACCAGGCGATAAAATCATTTTCCTGCCGTCGACACAGCCTCATGGAGTGATAGGAGAAGTAAAATCCATAGAAATGCATCATGAAACAATACCAAAAGCAGAGCCTGGCGATAATGTTGGAGCAAATATAAGAGGAGTTGGAAAGAAAGATATAAGGAGAGGAGACGTAGCAGGACATGTTGATAATCCTCCAACTGTAGCAAAATCATTTACAGCAAGAATAATGGTTTTGAATCATCCAAGCGTTATCACTGTTGGCTATACACCAGTATTCCATATTCATACTGCTCAAGTAGCATGCAGATTTGATGCGTTATTGAAGAAATTTGACCCAAGAACTGGTGAGGTTAAAGAGGAAAATCCACAATTCATCAAAACTGGAGAGGCAGCTTTGGTAAAAATAGTTCCAACAAGGCCTATGGTTATAGAAAGAGCAGATAAAATAAGAGAATTATCAAGATTTGCTATAAGAGATATGGGACAAACTGTTGGAGCAGGCATAGCTGTTGAGATTGAAGCTAGAGAGATAAAGTAATATGGCTCAAAAAGCAAGAATAACATTAACTGGAACAGATGCAAAGAAAATTGCTGAGGTCTGTAATCAGATAAAGAAAATTGCGGAGAGAACAGGAATAAAAATGGGAGGTCCTATTCCTTTGCCAACGAAAAGGCTTGTTGTGCCTATAAGAAAAAGTCCTGATGGAGAAGGCACAGAAACATGGGATAGATGGGAGATGCGAATTCATAAAAGGCTGATAGAACTCGACGCTCAAGAACGTGCTTTACGACAGCTGATGCGTGTTCAAGTTCCAGATGGTGTAAATATAGAAATTGTTCTGAAATCTTAATTGAACAAAATTTTTTTAATTTCTTCTTTTTTATCTTTCTTAAGCTGAGGTAGCCAAGACCGGACCAAGGCGCAGGCCTTGAGAGCCTGTGGTGCATTGCACCCCGAGGGTTCAAATCCCTCCCTCAGCGCTATTTTAATATTAAAAACGGGTGAAGAAATTCTCATTGCGTAGAATTTCTTTTACTTGAATTTGCCAGTTAGCCGCCTAAAAGGAGATATTGGCAAAGCCAATACCTCCTTATGAATA
>JAGGSX010000152.1 GCA_021158865.1 Thermoplasmata archaeon | reverse complement strand
GTTATAAAAGGCAAAAATGGGGCGAGTAATTTTGAAATTCCCAATCCAATATTATACAAAGTATATATTGCTCCTTTATCCTTATTTTTATAAACTCTGTGCTTAATCATTTCAATATAATGGTCTGCTAATTCATGCCATAAGAAATATTCAATGCTTTTCATTGCTTCAGAAAATTCAAATTTTTCCATGCTTTCTGTCGCTTCTTCAACAACTTTACTATACAAACTCAAAATCCATTTATCAATAATATCCAGCTCAGCATTTTCAACTTTTTCATCAACAATATTTCCTATAAATTTTTCAATATTCCACAATTTTTTCATCAATCTTTTTCCTCTAACCAAATCTTGAAAACGGAATGGATTATCTTCTCCCAATTTGCATCCAGCAGCATAGTATCGTAAGGAATCAGAGCCATGCTGTCTTATTATTTCTAAAGGGTCAATAACATTTCCTAATGAAGTGTGCATTGGTTTTCCTTCTGGGTCAAGAATGAATCCATCTATCATCACTTCTTTAAATGGCTCTTTTTCGGTCAGTAAAACTCCTTTTAAAATAGTATAAAAAGCCCATGTTCTTATTATATCATGAGCCTGTGGACGCAAACTCATTGGATACATTTTTTTAAATTCCTCTTCATCTCTTTTCCAGAAAGAATTATACAGTGGTGTTATTGAAGAATCCATCCATGTATCAAAAACATGCTCACTTCCTTTTAACTTGCTTCCACAAATGGGACATTTTTTGACAGGTGGTTCATCAATTGTTGGGTCTACATAGCATTGATTTTCGTCAGCAAGAATAACATGACCATTCTCACATTCCCACAATGGCAATGGGGTAGCGAAATATCTCTGGCGGGAAATAACCCAATCCCATTTCAATGAATCAACCCATTCTTCAAGTCTTTTCTTCATATGCTCTGGATACCATTTCATTTTTTCTGCAGCTTTAAGCACATCCTCCTTAAAAGGAAGTGTTTTCAAAAACCATTGCTCTGTTTGAATAAATTCTATCGGCGTCTTGCACCGCCAGCACACGCCGACGCTTTGGTTTATTTCTTCCTGCTTGACCAAATAGCCTTTTTCTTTTAGCTCTTCTATTATTGATTTTCTTGCATCTTCTATTTTCATCCCTTCATATTTTCCAGCAATTTCATTCAAAGTTCCATCTTCATTTATGCATATTTTTAAATTTAAGTCATATTTCATTGCCCATTCCAAATCATCTTTATCCCCAATTGTGCATATCATTACAATTCCTGTCCCAAATTCTGGGTCTACTTTTTCATCCTCAACTATTTTAAGTTTTTGACCATATAATGGAGCTATTATTTCTTTACCAACAAGATATTGAGCTCTTTCATCATCAGGGTTTATTGCAGCAAGTTGGCATGTCGAAAGCATTTCTGGTCTTGTGGTGGCAATTTCTACATAATAGCCACGCTCATCTTTTTTTATTCCGTTTCCTTCAAAATTTTCATCAGCAAGATAAAATTTCAAAGTATTCAGCATTGTTTTTCTCTCAACATGTTCTATCTCTGCGTCTGCCATTGCTGTCATGCATCTTGGACACCAATTGACTGGAAATTTTCCTTTATAAATGTAGCCCTTTTTATACAATTCAATGAAAGATATTTGCGTTAGCCTCCGATAATATTCTGCATCTGTTCTATAAAAAATGCTCTCATCCATTGATTCACCAAGCATCATAAATTGCTTCTTCATTTCCTCAATGTTTTCATCTGCAAATTTTTTGCATAATTCTATGAATTCATGCCTATCAATGTCCTTTCTTGTTATTCCGTGCTCTCTTTCAACTCTCTCCTCTATAGGAATTCCATTAACATCAAAACATAAAGGAAAAAAAACATTATATCCACGCATTCTTTTATAACGAGCTATAAAATCAATATGAGTGTAATGAACAGCATGACCAATATGCAAGGCACCAGATGCATAACGGGGAGGGTTATCTATGGAATATATAGGCAATTTTCCTTCCTCAAATTTATATATCCCCATTTCATACCATTTTTCCTGCCATTTTTCCTCATTTTTTAAAGGATTGTAATCATTCATTTTTTTATGAAGTGCATTTTCACTTATAAAATTTGTTGCTATCAGGCAAATTCTTTTGTAATACTTTCAGCCCATGATTATTTATTTCTTAATAACATTTCTTATATGATAGTAAAATCAAGTTATTATGCATTAATCTCTGCAATGATTTCTAATGAGAAGTTGAATAAATTCTTTAAGCGCAAGGTTGCTATTATATGTTGGATTATTAAGCATTTTATTTAGAGTAGTGCAAAATATCTCCCGATTAATATACTGAAATTCATACACTCCATTATGATTCTTACAATATTCTAAGAAGGATTCTATAATCCATATAGTCTGCCATGTTTGGTTGATTTCTTTTCTGCTTGCTTTAAGACAGTTTTCTCTGATGTCATCCCTAAATTTCCATCTGAGGTTATCTATCTGATTATTCAATTTCTCTATGGCCTTCTCAATTTTCTTCTGTTGCTCTAAATATTTCTCTTTTTGTTTATTAAACTGAGCGAGTTGTTTCTCCTGCTCTTCTGTTAATGCTGAACTGCCGTTAAACATAATGTTAATCATCTGCTTAATTTCTTCATCAGATGCGTCAGGATAAATGCTGCTATTTTTTAGAAATATCTTAAGTTGTTTTGTATATAGCTTCTTCAAACAATTGGCATACATTTCCCATATTTTTATCCAAGTGTGATTACCCCAACTATTATTTGCTGAAATGTGTTTCAATATTGCTTCATTTACTGCCCCACCCCATGTTTTTCCATTCATTACACCAGATAAAACATCTTTTCTAAATGCCATCTGCTGCTCAGGGGTAATATTAATTCTAGGCAGAGCCGAGCTATGACCGGGCATAATAATCCCGCCGCCGCATGGCACACTAACCTTTGTCCATTCTGAATTTGAATCACCATGCAGCATATTCTGCCATATAGAACTTCTATACCTATAGGAATCTATTACGCGACCAAGTTGTTTAGCGAGAGAGCTTATTGCATTGGATATATTTCCCTGTTCTTCTCTCAATTTATTGATTTGCTTTTTTATTACCTTCACCTTTTCATTATAGCTATTATAAGCTTCCTCTATGCATGGGTTGTTAAATTTGGTGTTGTTTATCCATTCGCCTGGCAAATAATAACTGTAGCTGAAGTTATTATTAAGATTTTTTATGTCATTATTGAATTTATCCCTTTTATTATTTACCTCACTCCTTAGATTTTCAAGCAATTGACTTTTCTGCTGTAATAATTCCTCATTTTCAGAACATTGTTGGTCAGATTCTCCATTGGAATTCGATGGTATTGGCATAGTATCCTTTGGCTCAGGATTTGGGAAAGGCCATGGCCTCATAGGAGGAGATGGAGTAGTAACCCCGCCATTCTTTTTTGGATGAATAAATGGGGGCTTAGGATGATTTGGGTTTTTTGGAGGCAATGGAATCTTCTCCTCAGGTTTTGGAATAGGGGGATTTCTGATAGGAATCTTTGGTATTCCTAGCAAATTTTCTTCAAAATAATAGTAGCATCCACAGCTTAGATGGACTCTCTTAACAAAGAATCCTGAGTTATTTACTCTATCAACAATAATAGAATTATATTTTGTTCTTTTGATATTTCCTCTAAGACAGAGTTCCCAAATCTCGCCTTCTGGTAAATTAGTTTTATTGAATAACCTCATTAGTTCATCAATATGAGGATCATGCAAAACAATCAATGTTTTATTGTGAATCAGAATTTCCTCTACATATCTTTTATCCAAGTTAATTATAAATCCATAATTAACTTCATAATATACCCTGCCATTATATTCTACAATCGGAATAAAATCACGCGCAAGAAAAATTCTATTCCCATCTGAAATTTCAGAATTCATTTTAGCAATTATAATATCTTTATCATGGTTTTTCTCTAAAATCTCATCAATAATTCTGGTATACAAATCCTTATCTCGAAAATATATCTCGGTCAAATCAAAGATATTTGGCCAGAAATGAAATTTTGAATATAATTCGACATCCCAATTATTGGCATTGGCTATATTCTGGGCGTTTTCAATTACATACTTAGTATCATTTATAGACAAACTTCGATTGGAATCAACATCATAGGATACATCTGTTAAAAGTTTAGGAGAACTTCCTGTGAATGGATGATTTACTTCAATAAATTGGTTGGTAACTGAAGGTTTTTCATGAAAAAACACCAGACCAGCGATAACCACCACCCCAATTGCCAATGATAAAAAAGCAAGTTTCAATAGCCCTATTCTCCCGAATAACTTTTTAGTTTTCATCATAATTAAATTCTAAATCTTTATAAAACTTCCCTCCTTGTTCTTTTTTCATAACAAAAGTATTAAATTTCATTTTCTTTTTCATTGTGCTCTGGACAATTATTGTGACACCAATATGCAATTTAAAATGCAAATATTGTGGTGGAAGCATAAATGGAATGGCTGAAGAACCTCAGTATGACATTAATGAGCTTTCAGATTTTATTTCTAAAGACAAGGAAGCAATTGTAGCATTTTATGGGGGAGAACCTACTTTAAAATCAGGTGTCATTAAAAAAATGATTGATGCTTTACCAGCAAAAAAATTTGTTTTGCAAACAAATGGATTTTTTATAAAAAAACTTGGAGATTATATAAACAAGCTTGATACAATTTTGCTTTCGATAGATGGAAGAAAAGAAGTTAATGATTTTTATCGTTGCAATGGTTGTTATGACAAAGTTATGAAAGCCCTATCTTTTATAAAGGAAAAGGGATATGAAGGAGAGATAATAGCAAGAATGACAGCCTCATACAAAACAGATATATATAAAGATGTTAAACATCTCCTGAATTTTTTTCCTTATGTTCACTGGCAACTTGATGTCGTATGGAGCAATTTATGGGGACTGAATGAATTCAAAAAATGGGCTGAAGAAAGCTATAAGCCGGGATTGAAAAAACTCATTGTAGAATGGGGGGAGAGCTTGAAAAAAAAGCCTATGGGAATAGTTCCTTTCCTTGGAATAATGAGTAGAATTTTGCATGGTAGCCATGGATTACCGTGCGGCGCAGGGCGGGATGCTTTTGCCATAACACCTGAGGGCAGAGTGCTTGCATGTCCAATAGCTTACGAATTTAAATGGAATATTTTGGGGGATTTCAATGGGTATAAAAAAATTGAAATTGGAGAGCCTTGCAAAAGTTGTGAATATTATGATATATGCGGTGGTAGATGTCTTTTTGCTTATAAAGAAATGTTGTGGGGGAAAGAAGGTTTTAACGAGATATGCAATGTTACAAAATTTTTGATAAATGAAGTAAAAAGATATGAAGGCATAGCAAAAAAATTTGTTCCAATGCTTAAATATCCTCCATACAACAATACAACTGAGATTATACCATAATTATTTAAAATGTTTTTTTATTAATGGTTGTGAGAATATGGAAGTTACGTCTTTCATAAACCTGCCAGTTTATACGAATAAAGGGAAATATGTGGGAGAAGTAAAGAATGTGTTGCTTGACATAGATGAAAAAAAAATAGACAAATTGATAATAACAAGCACAAACAAAGAAATGGTTGAAAACGGAATGGATATTGGCGTTCCATATAGATGGGTATCTGCTGTTGGAGACATCATCATACTGAGCTACTTCCCAGAGAAGGTAGAGATGCCAAGAGAAGAAAGCGAAGAAGAGGAAAAAAATAAATATAAATAAGACAATAACAAAATACAAAGGGATTAAAATGTTTAAGAAAAGTATTATATTGGCTGTGGCAATGGTGTCTATCCTTGCTATTCAAAATGCATCAGCTTTCTCGTGGGGAAAGATAAATGCTACTCCTGATATGGGGATAGGATATGTTGAGAGATATGGGCAACTTGAAGTTACAGTTACAGTATCATATCAACCATACTATTTTGGTTATCTGCCGATTTATGTTGAAGTAAATGTTGTTGATAAACCAACGTGGCTGACTGTTGCACCATCTCCAGAAGTTTTTACTCTTAAACCCAGTGAAACATTACCTGTTAAAATACTTATGAAAGTTTCGCAGAATGATATAAAAGCTGGTGAGTCCGGAGAAGTAAAATTACAGATAACTGGTAAGCTTGTTAGTGGAGGAGCATTGCGTCAGATAGATGAGGCAAAGCTGACATTAATAGTTGGCTACAATCCATATACGGAAATAGGAGTTAAAGCAGTTCAACCAATCGAAAGAGCAGCCCCGGATAGAGAAATACCATTTACATTTGACATCATTAATTATGGGAATACACGTGTTATTGTTGATTTAACTCCTGCAAAACAGCCCCCAGCAGATTGGAAATATGTTATATCCCCTCCAACAGTGATAATAGAACCAAAAAAGCCCGGAGAGGATACATATCCTTACGCAACTGTAACAGTCACATTAACAACCCCTCATGGTGCTGTGATTTCCTATCGGAATAGTTGGCAGGATTTTGCAATAAAAGCAAAAGCAACCAGCGAGGCGCCATATTATACAAAGCAGGGCACAAGCTGGGGAAGAGCAACACAGGAAATAACTCTCGTTAATACACATGAAGTTACGGCATACTTTTTAGCAAAGAATAAGGGATTTTATGTCCCTGGCATGGACACAGTAACATTGATAGCTGCCATTTCCCTGATTGCATTTATATTTTCAAAAAGGAAAAAATAAGATGCGGCTGCCTGCAGTTGCAATCTTAGCTATCGTCCTTATTTTATTTTTTGCAGATTTTTCTATAGCTAAAGATGGAGATAATTTTCCTGAGGAACATTTTCCTGCTCTCATGTTTTTGAGGATTGAACCAACAGAGAATTCAAGTGCCATAGTTGCTCCATTGCATCAATATCAATTTCGATTCAAATATTATAATGGCGGATTTTTTCAGAGAAATTTATATGCTCTTTATGTTGAATTCTGGGTGGATGTCGAAGGAGATGACTGGGAAGCTTTTGTATATCCCGCGGATGGATATTTTTATCCGAGTGAGAAAAAATATGGTTATGTTAGCGTTGAGGCTGGTTCAAGACCTTCAAATTTTGCTTACATCCATTTGCACGGTAGATTTCGCGATATATATGGATTCTGGCATAGTGGAAACTATACCTTCCAAGTTAGAACAACACAGTATCATTCATTCGATGTAAGAATAGAGAAACCTTTCATAAAAGCAAGGCAGGACGAAGTATATGGCGTGCCTATAAAAATAAGAAATTATGGAAATTATGAAGATAGGTTTATCCTGACGCCAGATTACCTTCCTCCTGGATGGAAAATAACATTCTCAGATTCTCTTTTGATTATACCCCCCGGAGGAGAAGCAACAACATACATATATTTTGCTACAGTTCATGAAAGCATATATTTACAGCATTCTACTTATTTAATAAGAGTTAGAGTTGCAGTTGCTCAGGATTCTTCAGTAAAACCTGTTTCAATGATAGTGGCTGTAGAAGGAGTGGATTTGACACCAGGGGAGGCTGTTGCTCTGATGACTGGATTGCCTCCCATAATTATTTTATCTTTAATTGGTATAATATATTTGCATCAAAAAAATCCATGCAATTTTATTCCAAAACCATGGAAGGAAGAAGAAGGAAAGGATAGGAAAATCAAAAAATTGATGAAAGAAGAATGGCTTTCTGGATATAATTATTGCATGGATGAATATAATAGGGAGAAAAAAATCAAAAAATTGAAAATGGCTATTAAACGAAAACAGGAAAGAATAGAAAAAAAAGCTAAAAGAATATGGCAGAAAGAATTGGATAAAACATATAAAGAGAGAGAAGAAGGAAATAAAAGGATTAGAGAGAAATATGAAGAAATGAAGAGCAATTTAAGAAAAAAATGGAAGGATGCAAATAAAGTTGCTCTTGCCCATGGAAAAAAAATTGAAGAGCCAACAATTCCAGAGTTAAAATTGTTAGCAATGCCAAAGAAAATTCCCATGGTAGATGTTCCTAAATATAAGTTAGATGAAAGAACGGCAAGAATAATTGAACCAGATGAATTACTCATGAAACAATTTATGATGACAATGAGGAATAATCAAATAATAATGAGAGGGGAAAGAATAAAGATGAAGGAAATGGAAAAAGAAATTATAAATAGAATGGAGAGAGAATTTGAAACAATCGAAGGAAGGATGGATATGGAAATTAATAAGATAAAGAGAAAAAAATGAAAAAAATTTTAGTTTTAATAGCTTCCATGCTTTTTTTATTACCAACTTTTTCTGGATGTGTTGTTAAAGAAGATAGTGATGAGGATGGCTTACCAGATAATATAGAAAAAGAAGGATGGGATGTAACGGTTTTTTATCCCGGCTCTGCAAATTCAACTACCTATCATGTTTATTCAGATATCCATAAAAAAGATGCTGATGGCGATGGCTTGACAGATTATGAAGAATTTTCGAGACAGGATGGCACAACAGACCCAACAAAAAAAGATACTGATGGCGATGGCTTGACAGATTATGAAGAAGTTATGATATTCCATACAAATCCATTGAATTGGCACGATGATATAGATGGTGATAATTTCCCTGGATGGAAAGGAGATTATCAGGAAATTGAGTATTATCAAAAGCATGGAATAGATAATAAAACGATAAGGAAATATTTACAGAATAGAGACGTTGATAATGATAGCATTCCAGATGGATATGATAAAGACCCATTGAGGAATTTAAAGATAAGAATTAACATAACAGGATTGCGTATCACATCCATGTTAGATGGGCCAAATGATGATATATTAGAAATTTTAATAAATGTAAGTAGCGAGATAGATTGGCATTCTTTTAGCATCCCATCTGTTATAGTTGGAGAAAACGAGAGTTTGAATTTAAGCTACATATTGGATTTAGATGATAGAGGTATGCCAGGACAACTGGTAAATAGCATGGCAATAACCGTTATAGATTTGGATGAAGGAATGGAGAAAAAACCATTTGATAAAGATGGTATGCCAAATATGGATATTGTGAGAATATATAGGGTGGCAAATCAATATACTGGAAGCTATGTAACAAATGATTTCAATATATCGAAAGATTGCCACAACTACCATATAAAAGGGCCAGATGGCGAGATGTGGTTTGAAATAGAAGATGCAAGCACTGGAAAGAGTTAAATACTTATATTCCTAAATATTGCATTTTTATGAAAAAGAAAATTGTTATTGGCATTGCATTGTTAATGTTATTGCCTACATCCATAATTGCTTTTAATGGAAATAACAATGGAAATAATGGTAATCACATAAAAAGCGCTGGGGCGCCGCCGACAAATCTTACAATAGTTGTATTGATAAAAAAGATAAGGGCATTGAGCATTAATGAAGATAATCCAACTTTTTATTTTAGAATTCTTATAAATGGAAGTGGTAGCATATTTTGGAAGCAGGAATACAGTGGGAAAGAAATATTATTTGAATGGCCTATTGCAACGAGAAAGGTAGATTATTTCAATGGAGAGATACCCATACAAATTGAATTATGGAAGAAAGGAAAAATAATCGATAAACCATGTGACATATCTAAAAGAAAAGGTGATTATTTAGCAGAAAAATCAATAACAATCTTTTATAATTTAACAACGGGAGAATGGAAGGGTGATGATTATTTAAATGATTCCAATGGCTATGGACATGTTTCTGGCTTTGGGGATGAAAATTATAACGAAGATGACTGCGAGATGTGGTTTGATATAGTGGAAAGATATGAAGAAAGCTGGATGAGTGAAGGAGGAAGGATGACTTATTGGGATAAAGTGAGATATGGACTTGACCCTTCAAAAGATTATAGCAATGTTGATGTTGACCATGATGGCATACCATCTGATTGGGAAGATAAGTATGGTTACAGTCCTGTTAAATGGGAAAATTATAGCATTGACCCTGACAATGATGGCTTGATAGATATTGAAGAATGGGAAACAAGCCAGTGGTTTTCAGACCCATTTGCAAAAGATGTATTTATCGAGGTTGATTTTATGAAAGCAAAGCATCCATGGCAGGCTGATTATACATTTCCAAAGCAATCTCAATGGCTTGTAGAAAATGCATTTGCAAAGCATAATATAACATTGCATATCGATGACGGCTGGAATGGCGGAGGCGATTATGTGCCTTATGATGATGCTTTGACTGGAATGGATTTAAGAGCCATAAGATGGAAATACTTTATGAATGAAGATGCAAACAACTGGAAACGTGGGGTTTTCCACTATGCTATAATATGCAGCCAGATATACTGGAATTATCGACCCGCCGGCGGAAGGATGTTTTATATTGATAGCTTTACTGTAGGAGAACAATATGTTCGTGACTGGATGTGGGCTTTAAGATTGCAAGGAAGCAACTATTATAAGGCAATGGCAAGTGTTTTCATGCATGAACTGGGACATAACCTTGGCATATTCAACAGCAATTCTCCAGGATGTGATAACGATAATAGCAGATTTCCATGGCAGGCTGATTACTGGAAATACGCAAATTATAAAAGCTGTATGAATTATCGCTATGTATTCAAATTGGTTGATTATTCTGATGGAAGCCATGGAGAAAATGATTTTAATGACTGGGGTCATCTGGATCTAACACAATTTAACGAGAACTGGTGGACATGAAAAAAATAGCAATACTAATGGCAAGCATATTCATACTCGCATCCCTTTCTGGCTGTGTAAAAAAGGATAGAGAAGCACCTTATTTAAAAGTTGATTTTGATGGAATCAGCAATAATGGATGGTATAGGAGTAATGTTACAGTAACAATTCATGCAATTGATAATAAAAGTGGAGTGAAAGAAATAAAATATAGAATGGATGGGGATATATGGAGAGATTATATTATGCCAGTGAAAATAAAAGAAAGTGGGGAACATTTATTTGAATGCTATGCAAAAGATAAAAAAGGAAATATGGCATATATAAACAAAACATTAAAAATAGATAAAATAAAACCAAAAATTTCCTTCCAAAATTTTGAAGCTGGTCATACATATTTATGGGGAAGAGGAAAGACTACGTTAAGAATACCAAAAGATACAATGATTATCGGCAGCATGGACATAAATGTAAATGCAAGCGATAGCTTATCAGGAATGCAAAAAGTCGAATTTTATCTCGGAGATGAAATGCAGTTTTCAGATAATTCACCTCCATATTCATGGCATCTGGGCAAAACAATTGGTGTGTATAATATAACAGCCATAGCTTACGATATTGCTGGAAATGAAAATGCGATTACAATTCCAGACGTTCAGATTTTTATAATGAGATAAAAAATGGATTTGTATGTATTAGAAATTTTAACTGGAATGAATAAAGAAAAATTTCATTTATTGAGTAAGAAAAGGAAAGAAGCTTAACTTGGTTTTGCAAGAGAAAAGACATATTCTCGTCTTAATTCCTTTCGCTCTTTCAATTTTATCTCAGTTGCTTTACTCTTAGCAAGAACTAATAATAAAATTGTTGAAAAATGGCATTTTCGTTGTTTTATTTCATTCAAAAATTGTAAATTAAATCAATTTTTTACCATTTTGGAGAACTCTGTAAGAATTACTATATTTTTTCCTTTATCCAGCTAACAACTTCTTTTTTATTCAATCTTATCTGTTCTGTTGTATCTCTAAAGCGAATTGTGATGCTGTCATCCTCTTTTGTTTGATAATCAACTGTAATGCAAAATGGTGTTCCAATTTCATCCATTCTGGCATATCTCCTTCCAATGCTTCCTTTTTCATCATATAATGCCATTATTTCATTTTTTCTTAATTGTTCTTCAATTTCTCTTGCAATATCTGGCAGACCATCTCTTGCAACCAGTGGAAAAACACCTGCTTTTATTGGAGCAATTGAAGGAGGTAATGATAGCAATATGTAATTCTCTCCCTCTTTTTTTATTTCTTTATAATTATGTTCCAAAATTGAGTAAAGAATCCTATCTATCCCATAAGATGGCTCAATGACGTGGGGTATATATCTTCTGTAATCCTCTTCCTCTTCAATCTCAAAAAATTCTTTGCCAATTTCAATTTCCTCTCCGTCTATTTCAACAATAATTTTATCTTTTATAACTTCAATATTTTCCAATGCTTTCTTTATTTTTTTAGCTTTTTCTTTAAAAGCTTTACCAATTTTATCCATTTTTGCCTTTATTTTTATTTTTTTTATTTTCTTTGTTTTGTCTATTATGCGCATATCAGTTCCTGTTGCTTTCGTATGAGCTTCTAAATCATGAGCCGCTCTATCAGCAATTCCAACACATTCAACCCATCCAAAACGATTTGAAAGAATCTCCGCATCCCAGCATTCATTAGCATAGTGAGCAAGCTCGTCTTTGCTGTGCTGCCTGAATCTTATTTTTTCTCTACTTACTCCAACATCAAGCAAAAATTCATTTGTTATTGCCATATAATATGCAAGAGCTTCATTTCCTATTATCTTTTTTTCAACAGCTTCGCCAATACTTATTTCTATTTCTTTTCCATCAGCAGGAAGCAAATTCATTTTTTTATCTTTGATAGAATCAAATGAGGGGTGTTCCTTATGTTCAGGGTCAAAAAAAATCTCAGCTTCAGCCATTGAAAACTCCCTCAACCTTAAAACACCTTGACGTGGTGAAACTTCATTTCTAAAACCTTTACCAATCTGGGCAATTCCAAACGGTATTTTTTTTCTAAAAAATTCATGCAAAAACGGAAAATTGATAAAGATACCCTGCGCCGTCTCGGGGCGGAGAAATGCCTGCTCTTGTTTTTTTGCTCCTATAGACGTCTCAAACATTAGGTTTATCTCGCTTTTCTCAACTTCTCCGCCACAAATTGGACATTTTCCATCTTTTAATTCTTCTATCTTGAAGCTTGCGCCACATTTTTTGCAGGTAGCTATTTTATCTATAAATTTATCAACATGCCCTGAAGCCTTCAATACCTTATATGGAGTTATAACAGGTGTGGAAATTTCAAAAAATTTTTCTCTCATTAAATAAATATGTCTCCATTTATTTTCAATATTGTTTTTTAGGAGAATTCCAATAGGACCATAATCATAAAATCCTGCTTCCCCACCGTATATACTATAAGACGGGTAAAGCAGCCCTCTCCTTTTTGCAAGAGCCATTATTTTTTCATAAATATCCATATAATCACAACAGAGCTTTCATTAAATCTATATCATGAATGACTCCGATAAGCTCATCGCCTTCGTCCATAACAGGCATTTGATTGATGTTGTTATTAATCATCCTTTTAGCAACTTCTGCCAGTTTAGCTCTTCTATAAACTGTTATAACATTCTTTACCATCACTTCTTTCACCGGAACAGATGGCAATTCAATTTTTGAAGTTTCATAATAAAGACGCATGATATCTCTTATTCCTTCCCAAGTCCATATATCTTCGTCTTCGCCAATTCCAATATCAGATTTTGAAACGGTTTCCCTTACTAAAGAAAAGTCGAATAAGTCACCATCTGAAACTATTCCTACAAGTTTTCCATTCTCATCAAGGACTGGCATCGCAGACATATCTGTAACTCTAAATATTTTCATGACAACAGGCAATGGTGTTTCTTCATATATTGGAATAAAAAAAGGAGAAAGATATTTCTCAACTTCATAGCCATCAGTTTTTAAAATTACTTTCAGTATATCTTTTGGAGAAACAACGCCTACTAATTTTCCTTTTCTTATAACAGGAATGCCATGGATTCTTTTTTCATAAAAAATTTTTGCAGCTCTTTTTATACTTGCATCTGGAGAAACTGTTATAGGATTTTTATTCATCAAAATCGCAAGCTGGTCTTCATCAGAATGCATGAATATATCTTTTCTTGTAACTATTCCTGCAAATTTTTTTGTTCCAGCCTTTACAATTGGCACTCCAGAAACTTCATACTTCGCCAGAATACGTAATGCATCTTCACGCCTTCCAGGAACTTCTGCAATTGGCGGATTCTTATCCATTACATCCTTAATTTTTATATCTTTCATCCACACATGAATAAGCCTTCTTTTTTAAAATTTTGCAAGAACCCCTTTCTTTATAAGAAAGGTGTTTCATCCCAAGAGCCTTTTCTTTTCAAAAAAGAAAAGCTTCGGGAAAAGAAAACTGATACATTTGGATGGCAACTCTTTAGAAAAGGTCTGCACCCCAAAGAAATTCTTTCCTTGAGCCCTTTTTCTTCAAAAGAAAAAGTGCTTCAGCCCAAAAAGAACTGATACATTTTTCCGCCAGCGCTTTTTCTAAAAGGGCTGAAGAAAGGGCTCAAATCCTACAATATTCTCCATTTTGTTTCTTTCCCAACATCTTCTATTTCTATTCCTGCTTTTTTTAAATCATCTCTTATTTCATCAGCAAGTTTATAATTCTTTTCCATTCTTGCTTTTTTTCTAATATTTAAAATTTCTTCTATTATTTCTTCAGCTTTATTTTTCCTTATTTTGTATTTATCTGCAAGTTTTTTTATTGCTTTCTCATTTAATGCCACCTTCTCCTGCAATAATGTTAAAACATTTGCAATCTTCATGAATTCATTTAAAGCATATCTGCACAAT
>JAGGSX010000072.1 GCA_021158865.1 Thermoplasmata archaeon | reverse complement strand
TGTAAGCAATAATACAAATTTAAGCGTAACTGGATTGCCTATCCAAAGCGTCAACATAACCTTGCTGGTGGGATGGAATAGCCTTGGATGGTTTAAAGAAGAGCAAACAAATGCAAGCGATATATACAACAGCATAGCAGGATGCAACATTATTTTAAAATGGAATAACAGCAAGGACGACTTTGATGTTTATGTTCCCAATGCTCCTGACTTCGTTATTGAACAAGGCAATGGCTTCTTTGTTTCAGTGAGCCAGCAGAGCCAGTGGCATGGATAATATTTCTATTCAATTGCCACAATGTTTTTATTTTCTATTTCATGAGTTTTTGTATATTCTAAAGGTAATGAAGCTAAAGGCAATATTATATTCATTGAAACAATGTGCCAGAGTGTGAAAGGTATGGCAAGAGTAAAGCATAATATTAAACCATGCAATGTGTGGGGATACCATCCAAGCCATGTTCCAAAATTTGTCCATGCATCATAAGCAATAACAGATACCAATCCAAATCCAATATATGTTGAAAAACTTTTATCTTTTGTTTTATAACCAATAAATGTCATCATTGCAAAGCCACTCCATGTAAATAGCAATATCCAATTGTTTCCAAAATATATATCTGTTATAGCCATCACTGCAATTGGTATGACAAAAGCATACTTATTTCCAATATATCTACCGGCAATTATTGATATTGCTCCAATCAGGAAAAACATGTCAATCATAAAAACTGGCTGGCTCACACCATTCAATGTTATATAAAAGTGGGGCGCCTGCGGGAGAACCCACCGCATCCATATTCTTCCTATGACGCCTATACTTATTAATGTAATGGCAAGCAATTTTTTGTTTCTCATATTATTCTGCAATACATTTTTATTTATATGAATTTCCATTCCACAACATCTCCATTTTCCAGTTTTTGCAAGTTTGCACTCACTTCTCCATATTCACCATTTATCCAGTATTGCCAGTATTTCCCATTTTCATTCTTTACTCCAGCAATTGAATTAATGAAATAACTTTGATATTGCGGATAATATGTTGTGCTTACAGTGAAATTGTTTTCTTCAGCTCCTTTCATTAGAAGGCTATAGACAGTTGCCGAATTGTTTAATGTGACATTAAAATTCCATGTTTCATTTCCAAAATTTATTATAAGCAATGCATTTATTTTTTTACTTTTACTTTCCAAGGATACATTTCCTATAGAATATGCCGCCGCCACTGCCATTATTGCTGCAATTGTTATTGCAATAACCCATTTCTCTTTCATTTTATCAAACTTTTTTTACAAAAGTCAAATAAGATTTATATTTATAATCTTTTTGCCTTTTTCTTGTCTCTAATCATTCTTGAAGTTCTTTCAGCAACTTCTTTTTTTGTTTTGTAAAAAAGATTTATTGGAAAATCGAAAAGTTGTTCTTTTAATTTATATTCCCCTTTAAATTTTAGAATTTTTATATAAATTTTGTCTTCCTTTTTAATGAATTCAATAACATTATCTGCCGCATTTTCCAGCATTTTATTTATATCTCTGAACATGGCTGAATTTACAGCTATAAATGAAGTAATTGGTTTTTTGATTAGCTCATCAATTAGTGTTTTTACTATCTTTTCCTTGTCTTTAACTCCTACTAAAAGCAAGGTAAATGAAGGAATTATAACAAGCTTTTCTTTAGCAAAATTCAATGCATATTTTAATTGGTTCTCATCTGAAAAATTGCCTTTATAACCATGACTAATTTTTTCAATTCTTTTAATATTTGGGTCATAATCAAAAAAGAGAATATTTTTAATTTTATTTTCATCTATCCCCAAAATCTTCAAATTTGTTATCGCTCCATTTATAGGACTGCTTGTTGCAAAATAAATTGCTTTCCCACCCGTGTTTATCCATTTAACCATAAATTTTTGGGCGAATATTGGCTTGGCGGCTGCCATAGGCCCTGATAATATAGTGAAGGATGGTAGCTCAAATCTTAAATTTTCTATTTCAAACAGATGGAAGGATTTAGTGACCATTTTACCATCTTATCTCTTTTTTTATTAGATATGCAAGCGGCAATATTGCAAAAAAAAGCCATATTTCTGGTCTCAAGTAAAATGAAAAGCTTGCATTTCCAATTAAATATTCAAGCCAATTTGCAAATAAAATTAAAATATATAAAATTCCAAAAACTGATGATAAAAAAACTCCGGCAATCAAAAAAGACAAACCTTTGCATTCTCCATTCAATGCTCTTTTAACACCCGTTAAATAAGTTGCTGCTATTACAAGCAATACAAGTCCTCCGAATATATCTTTTGGCACATTATAAATTCCACCAAAAATTTCCATTATGCTAATGAATAAATAAATCAAGCCAATTATCGCAGCATATATTCCCATTGCCTTTACTTTTTCTTCTCTCATTTTCTCACTTATGAAAAGCCGAGTAAATGGCCAATCAATTCTATTATAGATGCAACAATAAAAGCAAGAGTTATTGTATATGTTACTGTAATCAAAGTATATCTTGCTTTCATTTCTCTTAGCATAACGCCAATAGTGGCAACACATGGAAAATAAATTAAAACAAAAGCCATGTAGGCAAATCCTGTCAGTGGAGTAAACCAATGTGCATTTTTCAATGCTTCCATAATGCCTCCTTGAGTTGAGCCCAATAAAGCTCCAAAAGTTCCAACAACTGCTTCTTTAGCTAAAAATCCAAAAAATAGTGCTATGCTTGCCTGCCAATTCCATCCAAATGGTTTGAAAACTGGTTCAATTGCATGACCAAAATATGCAATATAAGAATTTTCTATTGAAGTGCCCCCATTTGTTGCATTCCATGGAAAATTTGAGAGAAACCATATTATGATGACAACTGCAAAAATAAATGTTCCAGCTTTTATCAAAAACCATTTACCACGTTCCCACATGTGCAGCATGGCAGTCTTCATTTTTGGAAACATGTAGCGTGGGAGTTCTAAAACAAAGGGAGATGGCTTACCTTTGAATAGCAATTTACGGAAAATCAATGCCATCATTATTGCTAAAGCAATCCCAAGCAAATACATTGAAAAGATTGCTGCTCCTGCCATATAACCAGAACCAAATATCACACCTGCAATTAATGCATATACTGGCAAACGTGCACTGCAACTCATTAAAGGATTTATCATTATTGTTATTATCCTGTCTTTTTCATTCTCTATTGAACGGGCAGCCATTATACCAGGTATATTACATCCAAATCCAATCATCATGGGGATGAATGACTTGCCATGTAATCCAAGTTTATACATGAGGCGATCCATAACAAATGCAGCTCTGGCTAAATAACCGCTATTTTCCAGTAATGCAAGAGCAAAAAACATTGCGAATATTGGAGGAACAAATACAAGAACGGAGCCGACGCCTGCCAGAACCCCATCTGAAACAAAAGATGCAAGCATGCTATTTGAAATGTTTTGCTTTGCTATTTCCCCAAGCCATCCAAAAAATAAATCTATCATATCTGAAAATGGTGCAGAAAAAGAAAAAGTGAATTGAAATACTGCATATAATAAAGCCAAGAATATTGGAATACCTAAGACGCGATGCAAAAAAACATGGTCAAGCATATCTGAAAAAGTCCATTCTTCTTTTCCTTTTTTTGTTACAACCTCTTCAACTATTCTTGATATAATATCATATCTCTTTTCTGCAAGCACACTTTCAAAATCTTCATCATTTTTTGCTGCTTCAATTATCTCATTTTTGTATTTGCTGCCATCCAATTTTTTTAATATTTCTTCATCCCCTTCCAAAATTTTTATTGCAAGCCATCTTACAGGGTATTTTTTTGCCAATTCATCATCTTTTTTTATTATTTCTTTTACTTTCTTTATTTTGTTTTCAATCTCTTTTCCATATCCAAATTTTATTTTTCTCCTTTCTTTTTTTATTGAATTTATTATTTCATCCTTCAATTTTTCTATGCCCTCGCCAGTTGTGGCAACTGTAGGAATAACCGAAGTTCCAAGCAATTCTTCAAGTTTTTTAACGTCTATTTCTATTCCTCCATTCCTTGCAATATCCCACATATTTAAAGCAATTACAACATTTGCTTCCAATTCCAATAAAAGCAATGTTAGATACAAATTTCTTTCCAAATTCGTTGCATCTATTATATCAACAACAACATCTGGCTTCCCTTCAACTATAAAATTTCTTGCTATCAATTCATCTATGGCATTTGCAGTCAAACTGTATGTGCCAGGCAAATCAATTATTTCAAATTCTTTTCCTTTGCAAACGCATTTTCCAACTTTTTTCTCTACGGTTACTCCTGGCCAATTTCCAACATGCTGTTTCAAGCCAGTAAAACGGTTGAATAATTCAGTTTTTCCGACATTTGGATTCCCTATTAATGCTACCGTTGTCATAATCTTCTTACCATTATTTTTGCAGCCATGCCCCGTCCAATTGCAATTCTTGCCCCTTTCACATTCACCAATATGGGACCTGGATTGTGAGATACAAGAACCTCAACAACTGTTGAAGGAACAAATCCAATTTCATATAATCTTTGAACAATACCGCGTCCTCCTTTTATATCAACAACCTGCCCTTTTTCGCCCGCCGCAAGAAATGTTAATGGCATATAATCAATCATTTTCTACCTCTACAATTATATCCTTTGCTTCATCCTTCCGAAGGGTTAAATTATAGCCTCTTATGGAGAATTCTATTGGATCTCCAAGAGGGGCTTTTCTTATCACTTCTATTTTTGAATTTCTGATTATGCCCATATCCATGAGTCTTCTTTTTATGGAGCTGCCTTCAATGCTCTTTATTCTGCCTTTCTCGCCTTCTTTCATCTCATCCAACCTTTTTTCCATTTTATCCTTATTCATATATCTTTTAGGTAGTAATTAAGGCTTCCCTAAATTTTTTCACATTCACCCTTTTCAATGCATTCAAATTTTCCTGTTTTTGAATAAGTTTTGAAGTGGTCAAGCCATAACGGCCCTTGCTTTGGGCATTTTTTTATAAATGCAATAAATTTTTTTAATTGGATTATTGTTAACGGGTTGAGATTATGCTCCATTATACATGCATCTTTTTGGGCTATTTCAACAGGAACTTGTAAATATTTCAATAATTCTCTTATAGTTTCATGCCTCTCCCTGACTGCATGTGCCAAATTTTTTCCTTCTTTTGTTAGATATACCCCTTCATATTTTTTATAATATACCAATCCTTTTGCTCTCAACTTCTGAAGCATTTCTGTTACGCTGGCTGGCTTGACATTTAAATATTCTGCTAAATCCATTGTTCCTGCTTTGCTTTTTCTCTTTGTTATTTCATAAATTGCTTCCAAATAATCTTCTTCTCTTCTTGTTATATCCACGATTGGATATGCATAGCCAATATAAATATTTTGGTAATCCTAAATCTTTGTTCCAATTGCATAAAATTGGGGGAAGAAATTGAATTGTATTCCTTCTTCTAAAGATTTTAGATAATTTTTTTCCCAATCTTTTATTTCTCCATCGCTTAATCCCTCTTTTTTTAAAACCTTCCAATAGAAATTTCTTGAGCGAATATAAGATGCTTTATCTTCATCACAATTCCATATCCTTTTATTTCCTAAGCCAACTTCTGTTTTTAAGCCCGCTCTAACAAAAAGCATTCTTAATTTCCTTCCAATATATGGGTCTCCTCCTCTATGCTCTATTGATTTGCCGGCAAATATTTCATCTACGCCGGGATAAGGAGGCCAATGTATCTTTCCTCCAAAATCTGGTTCGAGACTTGCAACAACCTTGCCACCTTTTTTAACAACCCTTGCCATTTCATTCACAACTTTTTGAGGTTCTTTTGCCCACATTAAAAATAGGTTACATATTGCTACATCAAATGTATTATCCTCAAAAGGCAGGCTATGGGCATCTCCTACCAAAATCTCAACATTCATTCCCTCCAACACTTTTTTTGCAATCTCTGCCATATCATCTGCGTCGTCTAAGGCTATAACAACACCATTTGTATGGGCAGCCACATCTCGGGTCACGGCACCGGAGCCGCAGCCGACATCCAGAATAAGGTCTGCATCTTTCAAACCAGCTTTTATATAAATTGGGTGGCGTTCTTCAGCTGTTTCAAGAGATTGGCTTTCAAGTTTTTTTATGAAATCATGAAATTCATCTTTGCTTCTATTGTGAGGCATAAAAGAAAATAAAATTGAATAAAAAAATCTTTTTAGGGCATTTTATTTAACATTATGCCAAAATTTGTGGTCAAGAAAGACGGGAGGAAAGAAGAATTTATTCCAGAAAAAATTGTTGTGGCTGCAATAAAAAGTGGGGCAAATACAGAAATAGCAAGGAAAATAGCAAGGAAAGTTGAAAAAATAGATAAAGAGGAAATAGAAACAAAAGAAATAAGGGAAATCGTTCTAAATGAATTAAAAAGCATTAATCCAGACTGGCATAAAAGATGGCTTTCCTATGATAAGGGAATAAAAAGATTGTATAAGCATTATCGCCATGGACTGTATGAATAAAATGATGATAAATTGAAAAATTCGATAAATTTTATTAATAGCAATCATATCTATTATTTATGAAAGTAAAAATTCCAAAGGGTGTGTTATCATTTTTGTCTGGCCTTGGACTCATGGGATTAGCATTTTATATATGGTTCTTTACAATATATTCTTTCAACTGGAAAATTAATAAAATATTTATTTATTCAATTTCAACAGCTGTATTAGGAGCAATAGTTATTTATTTTGTTGCCATTGCTTTTTCATTAATTCCATCAAAAATTGGCAATACAACCACTGGAGGTTTTTTAGGAGGGATATTGAGTATGACTGGAGTTATTTTAATGTTGCTTTCACTCAGAACAGCTAATGTATCATTATTTTCCAAGATTCATCCGATTATAACATTTTTTTTGGCTGCTGCATGCACATATCTTTTAATAATACCAGAGGAGGAAAAAGAGGAATGGAAGTTGTAGTCTATCGGTTTGGACACAGAATTGCCAGAGATAAGAGAATAACAACACATGTTGCATTGGTTGCAAGAGCTTTTGGAGCTAAAGGAATAATAATAGATACAAAAGATGAAAAAATTGAAACAACAATTAAAAAAGTTAAAGAAAAATTTGGAAATGATTTTTTTATAAAAAGTGGAATAAGGTGGCAACAATTTTTTAAAGAATGGAATGGAAGCATTATTCATTTAACAATGTATGGAGAAAAAATTGATAAAGTTATTGAAAAAATAAAGAAAGAGAATAAAATTGCTGTGGTTGTTGGTTCTGAAAAAGTTCCAAGTGAGTTTTATAAAATTGCAGATTACAATGTTTCTATTGGAAATCAACCCCACAGTGAGGTTGCTGCTCTTGCAATTTTTTTACATTTTTTGTTAGATGCTGCCTGGCTGAAGAAAAATTTTAATGGAATTTTTAAAATAATTCCTGCCGCAAGAGAAAAAAAAGTTGAATATGATTACCTTAAAATTTTGCAGAATGAAGGATGCGATGAGAGCGTTATAAAACATTGTATAAAAGTTACAAAGCTTGCAATGGCAATTGCAGAAAGAATAAGAAAAAATGGAATAAAAGTTGACCTGCAGGCTGTTGAAGCTGGAGCGATGCTGCATGACGTTGGGAGAGCAAAAACACATGGCATAATGCATATTGTTGAAGGAGAAAAAATAGCAAAAAAATATGGGCTACCTGAAAAAATTATAAAAATTATAGAACATCACGGCGGCGCAGGCATAGATGAGAATGATGCCATTGAACTTGGCTTACCAAAAAAAGATTATAGCCCACATAGTATTGAAGAAAAAATTGTTGCTCATGCTGATAATTTGGTTGGAAATGGATATAGGAGCGTTGAAGAAGTGGCAAATATGTGGAAAAAAAAGATAGGGGGCAAAGCTGTTAAAAAATTAATGGATTTACATAATGAATTGAGCGAACTCGCAGGCATTGATATAAATGGAATATCGAATCTTTTAAAGAAACAAATGAAATAAGAAATGCAATTACCAGAATTTGGTGCAACATGAAAAAATGTATCAGTTTTCTTTTCATGAGCCCTTTAAAAAAGGGCTTCACCCTAAATCATGCATCAGAGTCTTTTAGAAGAAATCTTGGGAAAAATAAAATGTATCAGTTTTCTTTTTGGGATGAAGCACTTTTTCTTTTTTGAAAAGAAAAAGGGCTCTTGAGAAGTTGTTTTGCTACAATAGATGGATAATCTATATCCCCATATTTATTGATTAAATCAACATTTTTTTCAACAAAGCTTGCAAATTTATTTAAAGAATTGTCGCTAAGCTTGATAAAAATTTTTCTTAGAAGAAGACATCTTTGCAATTCTTTGCCAATGCTTTTCATATATTCTTTTTCATAATTGTTTAAATTTTCTATGTTATTTGCAAGAATTTTTGCTGCCATCAAGCCAGTATAAAGCCCGCCGCCGCTCGTCGCCTTTACCTGCCCTGCAGCATCTCCAGCCAGAGCGACTTTTTTTCTTACAAATTTTCTTAAACCAATTGGAATTAACCCAGATGTTATTTCATCAACTCTTGCATCTATGTTTTTCAAAAATTTTTTGAAATGCTGTTTCAAATTTTTTTCAGTTGTTCCTAAACCAATTCTTGCCTTTTCTGCTGGGATAATCCATGCAAAAAATTTTGGAGCTAAATCGTTGCCTAAAAAAATTTTCACATATTGTTCATCCATATCATATTTTCCATAGCCCTGAATTGCATTTATATATTGCAACTTCCCCATTGAAAAATTCTTTGCAACCATGCTCTTTGGCCCATCTGCTCCAATCAAAATTCTTGCTTTCTCGCCTTCAATAGAAAATATGCCATTTTTAAAATTAATTCTTTTAACTTTTTTCTCAAGCCTGTATTCTGCTCCATTTGCCATTGCCTCTTCAGCCATGCTTTTATCAAATATCCTGCGATTTATAACATAAGCATGCACTCTATTTCCTCCAATTCTTATCTCTCTGCCGTTAGGAAAAACAATATCTGCTCCTTTTATTTTATTTATTATTCCCTCGCCATGAATTTTTATAACCCGCTCACTTACCAAGCCAGCACATCTCACTGGAATGCCGACCTCATCATGCTCTTCAAAAACTATTGTTTTATATCCTCTTGAAGAAGAAATTTTAGCAATCATGCTTCCGACGGGGCCGCCGCCGACTATGGCGATGTCAAACAGCATTATTTTTAAGTAGGATATGATATTTAAATATGCTCAAAAAAAAGAAGTTTTCATTGCTCGCAAGATTTGTTGTTGATACCAATGACAAAAAAATAGGTGAGAGTATTTCAGTTTATGAAGATTTGCTCATAATAAAGAAAGATGACGATTATTATGCAATACCTTTGAAGCATGTTGAAGTTAAAAATAATAAAATTCATTTAAGGGGCATAGTTCAATGGGATAAAGCAAAAGAACTTGCAGAGAGGTGGATAAAGAATGTATAAGATGGTCATAATAGCAAATGATATTGATATGTCCTGTGGAAAACTTGCCGCTCAGGTTGCTCACGCTGCTGTTGAGTGTGCTATAATGGCATATAAAAAAAAGCGCAGAATATTCAAAAAATGGCGGGCAGAAGGCGCAAAAAAAATTGTTGTTGTTGCAAATGAGGATGAAATAATTGAAATAGAAGGAAAAGCAAAAAAAATGAAAATAACGGCAGCGATGATAAGGGATGCGGGCTTAACAGAATTGCCTCCAAATACTCTGACAGCTCTTGCTATTGGACCTGATGAGGAAGAAAAAATAGATTTGCTTACAAAACACCTGCCTTTAAAATGAAAAAAGAGATAAGAATAATTGGAATAGATGACATGCCGTTTTCATTTAAAGATAAAAATACTGATATTGTAGGTGTAGTTATGAGAGGTGGCACATATTTGGAAGGAGTTTTGAAGAGCGAGATTACAGTAGATGGAATGGATTCAACAGATAAAATAATAAAAATGCTGGAAAAAACAAAGCATAGGAAACAGATTAAATTAATCATGATAGATGGAATTGCTTTAGGGGGGTTTAATGTTGTTGACTGTGAAAAAATTTTTAACGAAATTGAATTACCTATAATAACAATTACAAGAAATAAGCCACATATGAATAAAATAAAAGAAGCATTAAAAAAACATTTTGAAGACTGGAAGGAAAGATGGAAAATTATAAATAATGGCACAACAGAAGAAATAGAGTTAAGATATAAAATTTACATAAAATATTTTGGAATAAGCAGACATGAGGCAATAGAATCAATAAAGCTTGCAACAATAAGAGGAGCAATTCCAGAGCCAATAAGGATAGCTCATTTAATTGCTACTGGAATTAAAAAAGGCGAGTCGAGAGGAAGATGCTGAATTTATAACTGAAAAGGAAGCAGATAAAAATGAATAGCAAAGCCAGATGTGAAACAGTTTTGTTCCCCTGCATTTAATATATTTCATCACTTCCAATAAACTTGCGGGTTTTGTTTTCACATTATTACAATAACATTCCGTAAAATAATTTCCTGTTCAGCCAATCAATTAATTTTAAATACAGAATTTAAATGTCATATTATTAAAAGGTGTTATTATGAAAGGTAAGTTATTGTGTATTTTTGTGATTGCAATATTGTTAATACCTTTTACGATGGTAGAAGGAAACAATAAACCAGCAGAAAATGCGACAGTGATGATTGAATGGAGCGATGGAAAGCACAGCTATTCAAATGGAACATTTACCAATAATGAGGGCTATTATGAAATGAACACTGCTTCTGGAAAAATAAATATTTCAGCTACGAATATTATAAGTAATGGAAACGAAACAATCATGGTTGAAAACTTTTCAGGATTTTTTAATATATCAGGCATAGCATGGGCCAATTTAACTTTACCTTCTTTTCCTAAAGATAATGCAAAAATAATTGGTTATGTTTTCAATAATGAGACAAATGAAACAATAGAAGCAAATATTAGCATAATGTTCTATGGAGCATATTTTACGGGATGGAATTATACAATCAGCAATGTTAACAATGGTTATGAAATAAATTTACCTCCTTCAAATGTGACTATAACTGCTTCAGCTAAAGGATTCTATCCCTCATCCAACCAAACAGTGATAGCAGGAACTAAAAACATTAATTTTTATTTAAAACCCTTGCCGCCTCCGCCGCCGCTTACTGCAGTAATAAAAGGGTATATAAAGGATTCTAAAACTCATGAAGGAATAGGAAATGCTATTGTTGGAATTTTTGGAAAGAATTATACAAATTCAACAACTGCAAATGAATATGGATATTATGAATTCAATGTTCCAGCTGGAAATGGTACCATAATAGTTTCTGCCAGCAATTTCTTTTCAAATTTTTCAAATACAAGCGTTGGTGAGAACGAGACAGCATGGGCAAATATAACATTACAGCCTTTACCGCAAGACAATGCATGGGTTTGCGGGCACGTTCTCGATAATGAAGGCACTCCTGTTGCAGGAGCAAATGTTAGTATTCAAGGACATATAACCGTAAATTATTTCCAAACCGCATCTTTTTATAGATATGGAACAACAGATTCAAATGGCTATTACAACATATCTGTTCCTGCTGTAAATCTATGGTCTCCATATCCAGGTCTTCTCGTAAATGTAAGTAGCATCGATACCATATATGCATATGCAGATGGCTATTTCGATAATTCAAGCATTTTAGCGTCGCCATCAAATGTTATTCAGCCAGGACAAACATTGAATGCTAATGTAACGCTTGATAAAATGCCAGAGGAAAATTGCATTGTAAAGGGATACATTTATCTCTCCACACAACAGCCATCGCCTCCACATATATTCTATGTCGGCGGCGCAGGAAGCAATAATTATACGAGTATTCAGGAAGCAATAAATGCCGCCAACAATGGAGATATAATAAAAGTTTATCCCGGAATATATGATGGGCCTATTGTAATAAATAAAGAGATAAAGTTGATGGGAGATCCAGTAATAAATGGACATGGAGGATATGGAATAAAAATAGAAGCTAATAACACGCTTGTAGAGAATTTCACTGTATTCAACTGTTCTACAGGCATATATGTTCATAATAATTCATTTACATTGAGGAATGCCACAATTCAAAACTGCACAATACATGGCTCCACATATGGGATACATGCATACGGCAATTATAATGTTATAGCTGATTGCAAAATAAATGTCTCATTAGGTGGAAGAGGAATTGAAATAAATGGAAATGAAAATGAAATAGTAGGCAATGAAATAAGTTCAAATAGAGCATATATTGGCATCGATATTTATAGATGCAACAATACAATTAAAAATAATGTCATAAATGGGTCTTTTACATATAGTATGGAAGTGTATGGTTCGTCTACTTATGACAATATCATTACCGGCAACAATATTTATGTGAATGGAAATGGCATTATTATTAGTTATGCTTATTCAAATACATTTTTAAATAACACAATCAATGCCTCCAAAGATGGCATACAATTCCAGCATGAAAGTAGCAATAATTTAATAGAAAAAAATGAAATAAAGAGCAACTTATATGGAATTTATATAGGGGTGTATGAAGGAAAATATGATAATAATAGCTTTTTAGATAATAATATCCAAGCCAATAGCGGAATTTATTTGCAATATGCAACGAATAGCACTTTCATAAACAATAACATAGAATCAACAAATTATGCAATTTATATTGAAAATTCAACCAACAATAGCTTCAAAAATAACACCATAGGAATAACAAGGATATCCTTCTCATATAATGGCAATATTTCTATTGCAAATGCCTCCATGCCTGCCGCCCTGCCGCCGCACTGGCAGGATATAGGAAAATTTTTGAAAATAGAGAAGATAGATAGCCAACCAGCATGGATGAGTATAATAGTTTATTATAATGATAGTGATGCTGTTGATTTGCTGGAAAATACATTGAAGATATGGAAATGGAATGGCTCATGGTATGAAGATGAATGGAATGGGAGCCGTTATTTAGACATGATAAACAATGTTGTTGGTGTGAATATAACAACTTTCAGCATTTTCGCTCCTCTTGCCATGGTGCCAAATCATTTGCCTTATGCAACAAATCCAGCTCCTGCTAATGAAAGTGTTGATGTTTCAACAAATCCAACTTTAAGCGTCATTGTCCATGATGAAGATGGCGATACCATGAATGTTTCATTTTATGATGCTTCCAGCGATACATTAATTGGCTATGTTAATGGTATTTTGCCTGACAATACAGCCAGCATTGTATGGAATGGATTGGCTTATGGAACAACCTATTACTGGTATGTTATTGTAAATGATAGCTATGGTAAAAATAAAAGCGAGGAATGGCATTTTACAACAACAATTCCAAAGCCATCCATTATATATGTAGATGATGACTATAATGAAAGCACTTCAGGCTGGCAATATGACCACTTTGCCAACATAACAGATGGAATAAATGCAGTAGCAAGTAGTGGCACAGTAAAAGTTTACCCTGGCATATATGAAGAAAGCATTGTAATAAATAAGGAGATAAACATAATATCACAAGGGAATGCAACAAATACAATAATAAAGGCAAGCGGACAGAATGTAGTAACCATGAATTATCCATGCATATTGGATGGCTTTACTATAAGAGATGCTCATGCAGATTATGATAATGTGAGAGGAATATGGGTTAAGGCAGATAGATGTATAATAAGGAATGTAACAATAACAAATATTACCGCTATTCAAAATGATAGCATTACCATATACACATATGGAATAATGGTTAACTCTGCTAACAACTGCACCATTGAAAATATAACAATATATGATATAGAAGGAAATGACTCAATAGTATATGGAATATATGTATATGAATCAAACAATAATTCATTCAAAAACATAACAATATTCAACATTACATCAGTAAGCACTGCTTATGGAATATATTATTTACATTGCATTAACAATGAAATTTCTGGTGCAAATGTAAACAATATAATTGCCCCATCGAGATATGGAATTTATCTCATCAGCTCAAATAATAACACATTAGAAAAGATAATTGCATCTACAAGTGGATATGGCGTATTAGTTAGTGATAACAACAACATTCTCATTGAGAAATGTAATATAAGCAATGAAGTCTATGGCATAATGATTGATAACTGCAATTATAGCATAATTAGAGAGAATACAGTATATGAAAACAATTACGGAATTACTTTATGGAGATATTGTTACGACAATACAATAGAAAACAATACTATTTTTAACAATCAATATCATGGAATATATTTCAATTCAGATGATATGTTTAATACGATAAAAGAGAATATTATTTATGACGGCCCATATGGTATTTACCTTGGGAGTTCAGCAGGAAACAATATGATTTTCTCTAACCATATATATAACAATGATATTGATGGTTTGAGAAGCTATTCCAATCATAATAATATCTCATTTAATTATATTCACAACAATTTAGAATATGGTATTTTTATTTCACAAAGTGAAAACATCACAATATATGCAAATTATATTCATGATAATGGCCAGAATGGCATACATATCTCAGAATATTCTTCAAACAATACAATTATTTCCAACCATATTTACAACAATTCATATGATGGAATAAAACTGTATTATTACTCAAACTACAATCTCATTGGAAACAACCACATTTACAATAACACAGGAAATGGAATTGCTCTTTATTCATCCAACAATAATGTTTCTTTCAATTATGTTTACAACAATTCAAAGCACGGATTCTTCATTTCATCTGGCAACAACAATACAGCATATTCAAATTACATTTACAGCAATGCATGGGTTGGCATGGAAATTGCTGATTCTTCTTTCAATAACAAAATTTTCTACAATTATATATACAACAATTCAATAGATGGGGTGAGGTTATATGATTATGCAGATAGCAATCTAATAGAAGG
>JAGGSX010000183.1 GCA_021158865.1 Thermoplasmata archaeon | reverse complement strand
GGCTTATGAAGGAATATAGACAATGAAAGAAAAATATAAAATATTATTACTCTTTCTCCTACTCGAAATCATTTACCTAATATTTTTCCTTCCTTTCTATTTTTTGGGATCGATTCATGGTACCTATATAATCCCTGGTGGTCCTATAGCAATTTTTATAGTAATGCTGATAGAATTGTTGAGAAAAAGAAAAGATTGAAGATTATAAGAATTCCGAAATTGTCCTGATTTTGCGGCTCTCTTTATTTTCACCCACCAAATGTTTTCCATTTTATGCAAAAATTTCGAAGAAATTTTATTTTCCATTCATCTATTTTCCTATCAGTCTTTTATATGGTATAAATATGCTAAGCATTTCATCTTTCATATCCATGCTGCTTTTGATTGTAGCAGGAATAAACATTGTTAAAAGAAAAAATCGCATACTCGCCATCTCATGTTTGGTAATTGTTCTATCTTTATTACTATGCGAGGGAATAAAGGCATTTATGGAAAAAGAGATAATAAAAACTATTTTCATTGGCAATGTCATTATTAACATGATTATTCCTTTATTGGCTTTTTCCTCCCTCTTTATAGTTTTGAAAGAAAAATTCGTGAATTCTTCAAGGCACAATGCAATTACAATCATGATTTACATTTTGATTGGCATAATAATGATAGATTTACAACGTTCAATAATATTTTCCTTGCTATTCACTCATATATGCTCCATTCATATCCAAAAATTTATGAAAGTGGCATATTTTTCATCTCGTTGATGTTGGCTATTTTTATATCTTAATTCTATCTGCAATTTTCATATATAATAAAAAGCATTTTTTATTCAATCTATTCTCCATTTTACTTTATGATTTTTATCTTGTATTTTCCATGTTTTACTGGCATTACTGGAATGAGTCCTTCGTTTTGCTTTATTTATTGCTCCCGACAATAATCTCATCCATTGTTGCTCTGCATACTAAAAAATTATTTTATTTTTCTTTCGGCTGTAAAATTGTAATAGACAAACATAAACTCCTCTTTATTCTAACAATAGCCGCCATAGCAATACCCATAGCTTTATTTTCTGCTGTATCTTACAATATATTTTAATCTATCCATAAGAATTTTTCCAATTCCTATCTGGTTAGCTCAATGTCCTATTCTGAGCAGTAACAAAATTGCTCTTTCATATTTTAAAGGAAAAATCTTTTCTATTATTTGCAGATGTAAATTACAATGGCATTTCATCACAATAATGAAAAAATTTTATGGAAAGGAAGAAAATGCTTTAGAAGTTTTTTGCCTCTTATTTTGATTGGAATTTTAACTTTATGGATTTATGGTATAGGAATAATTTTCATAATATATGCAATATCAAAGTAGTTTAGAATTGCTTATACCATAACTGAAGAAAAGATTTTGGAAACCATCGAGCATTATGCTTTTTATAGAAAGGGGTATATAGAAATAAAAAATAAAGATATTCAAGATTTAAAAATATTACAAACATCTTTCCAAAAGGCGTTAGGATATTGGAAAATTGAAGTTATTGGTAAAAATGATAAAATTATTTTAGAAACTGCTGATAAAGAAATAGTGAAGTTATTGAGTAAATATAAAGCGCATTCCAAAATTCATTTCCTTTAATGATTTTTTGCATGTTATCCAATTACAAATACATCAATGATAGATTTCGATATTTTGCCAGCTTCATTGTATGCAAGAGTTTCTATGGTATGCAAACCCGGCGAGGCGTGAAAAAGCCATTGGTATGGTTGGTTATTATCTACATATTTTAACTCTTTATCGACATAAAATTCGACTCTATTTGTATTACTTGCATTCACTTTTATTGGTAACGTTCCTAAAATGCGTGGTGCGCCTTCCTGAATGAATGGAATTTTTCTAAAAATAGTTGGGAATTCTATTCCATAAATGTATGTATGATATATTCTTGGTTGTTCTATCTTAATTTTTGGAACATCTGGCATTAAATTTCCATATACATCTCCAAGATACATTACACCCGTTCCTTTACCATACCATTCTGCAATTTTGAGTGCATTATAGTCTATGCGAAGCCATCCGTTTTCACCCCAGTTAGTTCCCCAGCTATTTTTTATAATCCAGCATTGGTTGTTATCGTCATAACCAACAATTGCCATCACATGTCCTCCCGCCAGCATGCCCCATCTATGATGATAAATGCCTCCATGGTAATAATAAAAATCCCGCCAGAAATACATGCATACAACAAGAGGGCCATATTCAATCAAAGCTTTTTTCATTGCTTCTCGACTATGATTGACCCAGCCCCATTCTTTTATTTTTACTGTTCTGTTTTCCCATCCCAGAAGGCTTTCAAAAGGGAAATCATAAGGGCGGTGAGGGTCTGGAAAGCATCCTTCATCAGGCACACCATACTCCATTAAGTAATTAGCTGCATTGATTATATTCACATATCCGGCTCTAATGCTTCCACCAGCATAAAAGTATAAATGTGCTTCGGATAGGTCAGGATTATACACCTTACCAACTTTATATTGCATTTTTGTTTCCAGGGATGCAACAAGCCCATAAGCCTCGCATGTCGGCGCAGGCGCCTGGTTTCTTATAGGTGTTGTATAATCTATCCCATTCACATTGCGCCACGAAAAATATGGTGGTAATGTATCATTATGGTTCACTTCGGCAATTGCTGGAAGAATGTTGAGCATTATAAATATAATCATTAATGAAATTGTTTTTTTCATTTTGCAGATATATAAAGATGTGTATTTAAATCTATCAATTTTGCCATGTTTCTTCTAAATGGCTTCATAGAAAGTTTAGAAAGCCGAGCCACCATAGTATCCATAAACTTGTTGTTATTGTAGAACCAGCAAAAACAATTGCAATAGTTCTATTTGCTGATAATCCCAATAATTTAGAAACGATAGTCGTACTTATTCCGCCAGTTCCCTGAAAAGGTATTATCATAAATAAAAGCAGAGCAAAAGTGAGCCACCTTCTCTTCCTGAATTTCTCAGCCTTTTTTTGCAGTATTCTATACCCTCTTTTCAATATGCCTATTCTATTTATTATAAACTCTGCAAACCACCAGTTATATGCGATTATGGCACATGATATAACATCAAGTATGACTATTGTGCTTCCAGTTATCCATGGAGATATGGGTGGTCCAATCTTATCAGAGAGCATTATAGGTATTATACTTTCCTTTCCTGCAGGAGGAATAAAATAGGCAATTATAAGGGCAGAATATTTTGCAGCAACATTCGAAGGAAGAATGCTTGAAATGAATATGAAATAGTATGCTATTGTGAGAAATGGAACTATGAATAAAAGAAATTTGTAAAAAATTGCTAAGTTTGATCTAATTTTTAAAATCTGGCTGTAGATATTATTTATAAGCTCATTCATCTTCATTTTTTTTCTCCCTCATTTCTTCATAAGCCTTATCAACAATATTTTTGATTGTTTGATAAATTTCTTCCATATTAACATCTTTTCCAGTTGCTTTTTTGAGCAAACCAGCCAATCTATTAGCTGTTCTTACAAATATGAGCCAGAAAGCAAATAGCATACCCCATGTGAATGCCACCAAAGCTGTCATCAGAATTAATAGGTAATTCATTAACATGAAATAGGATGTTATTAAAATATTTTTCAAGTCTTCATATTTTTATCCTTTTTCCTTCCTTTGCCGCTTTCATTGCTGCTTCTATCATCTCTACTGCTCTCTTTCCAGTATACATGTTTGCTACTGGCTGCCTTCTTTGTTCAATGCAATTTATAAAATCTTTTAATTCTTCTTTCAATGGCTCTTTATATTTAAGAGGAATAATATATGAACCTTCTATTGTAACTCCTTTACTATTTATCATTGAATCAAAAAAACTTATTTCGTTTGGTTTTAGATAATCAACGAAAGCACTTAGGCGGCTGCCGACAATAACCAATTCCCTTCTTTTTCCATATACCGGTGTAATCCAGCTTTCAAAAGCATAGCCTTTTATTCCATTTTTAAAATATGTTGTAATCTGGGCTGTTTCTTCAACGCTTCCTAAATAATTACTTATTACTGCAAATATTGCTTCTGGATAATCTTCATCAAGCAAATAACAGAACAAATCAACCTCATGTATTCCCAAAGCAAACAAAACGCCCATATCATTGCGGGGCTGCCTTAAAGAAAGGCGATTGCTCATTATATAATATATCTTGCCGAAGTCACCTCTTTCTATTTTATTCTTTAACTCCACAACAGCAGGATGGTATCTAAAAATATGCCCAACCATAAGCACATTTCCATTTTTTTCTGCTATTTTTATCAGTTCCTCTGCTTTTTTGAATTCAATGTCATTGGCTTTTCCACCAAAATATCTCTCCCAATTTCAAGAAAATTTTTTGCTATTTCATAATGGCTGTCAGAAGGTGTTGCAATAATGACAGCATCTAAAGAAGGCAATTGTTTGTAATCTGTATAATAAGGCAAATTATAATTTGATGCCATTTCCCTGGCTCTTTCGTTATTTGAATCACAAATATACAATTCTTCCACTTTTCCTTCATCCATCAATTCTTTCAATGCCCTTACATGATTTTTTCCCCAGTAGCCAGTTCCAATTACAGCAATTCTCATTTTCTCAACCATTCTTTTATTGCATCTGCAACGTATTCCACATCTTCTTTCTTAAGTTGAGGATGCATTGGCAAAGATAAAACCTCCTTTGCAAATTTTTCGGTAATTTCAAGTTTGACATTTCCATATTCCTTCATTGCTGGTTGCAAATGAACTGGGATTGGATAATGTATGCCAGTTGCTATATTCTTCTCCTTTAAAAATTCTTTTAACTCATCTCTTCTCTTACACCTTATTACATATAAATGGTAGACGTGCTTTGCCCATCTTGCCTCAAAGGGTATAACAATATTCTCTCCTTCCAAAAGTTCATTATAAATTTTTGCAGCAGCCCTCCTATTTTCAATCCACCGTGGCAAATGTTTCAATTGCACCCTTCCTATAGCGGCAAGCAATTCACTCATTCTATAATTAAATCCAACAAAATCATGCTCATATTTTTTTCCAGCAAGTCTACCCTGATCAACCAGAGCCCTTGCTCTTGTAGCATATTCTTCATTATTTGTAACAATTATCCCGCCGTCGCCAGCCACCGTCATATTTTTAGATGGAAAAAAACTGAATGCAGCCATATCGCCAATGATTCCCACTTTTTTACCTTTATATTCTGCTCCATGAGCTTGGCATGCGTCTTCAATAATTTTTAAGCTGTATTTATCAGCAATCTCTTTTATTTCATCCATGTCAGCGGGATGACCATATAAATGAACTGGAATAATGGCTTTTGTTTTATCTGTAATTTTTTTTCTTACATCATTGGCATCTATGGTGTAAGTTTTTTCATCGATTTCGGCAAATACAGGCTTTGCACCAATATGGATTAAAGGAGATGCTGTAGCTATGAAAGTGTGTGATGGCACAATAACTTCATCCCCCCTTTTTAATCCAATTGAAAGCATTGCTATATGTAATGCCGAAGTGCCAGAATTAGTTGTTATTCCATATTTTGCTCCTACAAATTTAGAAAACTCATTTTCAAACTCTTTTGCCTGCTGCCCTTTTACATATCTCTTGCTTTCCAAAACTTTTATTGCGGCATTTTTTATTTCATCATCAACATACATTTCAGCCATATTTATTTTCATTTTATTCCTCCCATTCATAGGGTGTTTCATAATAGCCCAGAATACATTCCAAATCTTTAATGTTTTTTATAACCTTTGCAGGATTTCCTACAACAACGCTATCTGGAGGAATATCCTTTGTAACAACACTTCCTGCTCCAATTAATGAATTTTTACCTATTTTAATACGAGGTAATATTGTTACATTGCCGCCTATCTTTACATTTTCTTCTATAATAACGCTTCTGGCACACTCTTCCCACTTTGGGCATGGAGGATGCAACACATTTAGTATTGTAACCCTGGGCCCAAGCCATGCCTTCTTTTTTATAATAACAAATTCAGGAATAAAACAATGGGAATGAATTCTTACATCGTCTTCTATTATATTCTCTCTCTATAACGCTATGAGAACCAACACTAACATTATTTCCTATCACATTATTTTCTCTTAATAGGGCAGCATGTCCTGTCTGAAAATTGTTGCCAATTTTATTTCCAGCATAGATAACAGTATGTGAACGTATTATCGCATTATCCCCTATAATCAACTTGGTTGTAGGTTTTCTTGGTTCTACACCCAACAAAACATATTCTCCAATTTTTGCGTTTTTGCCTATTTGAAATTTCATCTGGAATTAATGCAATGGTAATTTAAATTTTTTGGGTTTTACTCCCAAATTTTGCAAGTGATTTTTACCTATAAAATTATTTTAAAGAATGCACCAAAATACAAGGATATATCATTTCAAACTCAAGTGCATTTATTCTGCTTTCCATAAAATATCTCCAGAAAAAATCATACAAAATTCATGATTTTAATTGCTTGTGAAATCTGTGTAATTCAAAGAGTTTATAAAGTATCTTTATATATAGCCATCATGGTGGATATGAGAATTGAAAATGTTGTAGCATCTACAACAATAGCGAGAGAAATAGATTTATCCAAACTGAAAAAAGCTCTTCCAGAAACTGATTATAAGCCCGAGCAATTTCCTGGGCTGGTGCTCCGCCTTGATGAGCCCAAGACAGCTGCCCTGTTGTTTAGAAGTGGGAAAGTTGTTTGCACGGGGGCAAAAACAATAAAAGATGTAGAGAGAGCCATAAAAAAAGTTTGTGATAAAGTTGCTAGTGCTGGATTTAGAGTTTATAAAAAACCAGAGATTACGGTTCAGAATATAGTTGCTTCTGCAAATCTTCATGCACAACTCAATTTAAATGCAATAGCTCTTGCCATTGGCTTGGAAAAAATAGAATACGAGCCAGAACAATTTCCAGGATTGGTTTACAGACTTGAAGAGCCGAGAGTTGTTTTGCTTTTATTCGGTTCAGGAAAACTTGTATGCACTGGAGCGAGGAAAGACAGCCAGGTTAAAGAAGCAATTGAGAAGATTACTGAAGAATTGAATGCAAAAGGATTATTGCTATAAAGCATAGATAAACTTTTTATTGTTGCTATGCTAAAAAATAATGATAAAAGTTGCAACCAGAGAATACAGAGATAGCGAGATATATAATTTCCTGGTAGATGAAATAAAGGAATGGTTCAGGAATAAATATGGTTCTTTCACACCACCTCAGAGATATGCAGTTATGGAAATACATAATGGAAACAATACGCTCATATCATCACCAACCGGTTCAGGAAAGACATTTGCTGCATTTCTTGCTGCCATAAATGAATTACTTCTTCTTGCAAAAAAAGGAATGCTTGAGGACAAAATATATGTTTTGTATATATCTCCTTTAAAAGCTCTCAATAATGATATTGAAAGAAATTTGAAAGAACCTTTGAGAGAAATATATGAAAGTTATGAGATAAAGGAAAAAATAAGAATTGGTGTTAGAACAGGCGACACAACCCAGCAGGAAAGGCAGAGGCAGGCGAAAAAGCCGCCCCATATTTTGATTACAACACCTGAAAGTCTTTCAATAATGTTGAATGCCCCAACTTTTTCAAAAAAATTAAAGGAAGCAAGATGGCTGATAGTAGATGAAATACATGCTCTCGCTGATAATAAAAGAGGATTACATCTTTCATTATCTCTGGAAAGACTTGTTTATGGAATGAAAGAGGAACCAATAAGAATTGGTTTATCCGCCACCATATCTCCAATGAAAGAAATTGCAAAATTTTTGGTAGGAGTAAAAAGAGATTGTATAATTGTGGATGTAAACTTCTTAAAAAAAATTGATTTGAAAGTCATTTCTCCAACAAATGATTTAATATATATTCCAGCAAAAGAATTATCTGGATACCTGTACAATCTTTTATACAAGCTGATAAAAAAACATAGGACAACACTTATATTTACAAATACGAGAAGCGCAACAGAAAGAGTTGTTTTCCATCTAAAGAGCATGTTTAAGGACTTGGATGGGAAAATTGAAGCACACCATGGTTCTCTTTCAAGAGATGTCAGGCTTGATGTTGAGGAAAAATTGAAAAATGGCAAGCTAAAATGTGTTGTTTCTTCAACAAGCCTTGAATTAGGTATAGATATTGGCTACATTGATTTGGTTATTTTGCTCGGCTCTCCAAAAAGTGTTACAAGAGCCTTACAAAGAATTGGAAGAAGTGGACATTTTTTGCATGAAAAATCGAAGGGGCGTATAATAGTTTTGGATAGAGATGATTTAGTTGAATGTGTTGTTCTTGCAAAAGAAGCCATGGATGGAAGGCTTGATAAAGTAAAAATACCTCAAAATGCCCTTGATGTTCTCGCACAGCATGTTGTGGGGATGGCAATAGATAAAAAATGGAAAGTTAATGAAGCTTTGAATTTAATAAGAAAGGCATATCCATATCGCTCACTTGCCAAAAAAGATTTTTTCAGGCTTCTTCATTACCTTGCTGGAGAATATGAGGAACTTGAGGATAGAAAGATATATGGAAAAATATGGTTTGATGAAAAAGATGAGATGTTTGGTAGGCGTGGAAAGATGGTTCGACCTATCTATTATCTGAATACAGGGACAATACCAGATGAGGTGGCAATAAAAGTTTATACCATAAATCATCGATATGTTGGAAAAGTAGAGGAAGCTTTTGCAGAAAGACTGAAGAAAGGAGATATTTTTGTTCTTGCTGGCAATACTTATGAATTCTTGAAAAGCAAGGCAATGCGCTTAATTGTTGCCCCCCGCCCTGAGGCGGCGCCAACAATACCATCGTGGTTTTCTGAACAGCTTCCATTGAGTTTTGATTTGGCAATGCAGATAAGCAAGTTCAGGAGAAAAATGGAAGAAATGATTGACAAAAATGTTGTAAAATACCTTACAAAAAATTATGGAATAGATGAGAATACTGCAATGGCTATACATTCATATCTTTTGGAGCAATCTCATTTTTCAATTCCAAATGATAAAAAAGTTACAGTAGAAATTTTTGAAAAAGATGAATGGCGTTACATAATATTTCATACTCTTGTTGGAAGAAAAGCAAATGATGCAATTTCAAGAATTTTTGCTTATAGAATAACAAAATCTTTCAGATTTAATATCAGACTTGCTATAACCGATAATGGTTTTGCAATTATATATCCAAGAAATAAAAGAAAAATTGGCAATGAAGAAATAAAATCATTGTTTGCATCAAAAAATATGGAAGAAGATTTGAAAAAAGCTCTTGCAAATACTGAAATGCTTAAAAGGCGATTCAGACATGTTGCAACTCGGAGCTTGATGATTTTAAAAAATTATCTTGGTCATGAAATGAGTGTAGCAAGGCAGCAGAGAAATGCATCAATGCTTTTTAAAGTTGTTAATGAAATTGACCCCCAATTTCCTGCATTAAAAGAAACATACCGTGAGATTATGGAAGATTCGATGGATATAGAAAATGCAAAAAAATTCATTAAAAAAATTGAAGAAGGCAAAATCAATGTGGAGATATTAAAATTGCCGGTTCCATCTCCATTTTCTTTTAACATTGTTGCAATAGGCGCAAGTGATATTGTTTTGATGGAAGATAGAAAAGAAATGATAAAAGAAATGCATAAAGAAGTTATGGAATTGATAAAAAATGCATGAAGTTAATTTAAATGGAATAATAATAAGCGATTTATATGCAGCATATCTGCCGAAACATGACATAGCTGTAATATCTGATTTGCATATTGGATATGAAGGAGTTTTGCAGAGCCAAGGTGTCATGATGCCAAAATATCAAAAAAAAATTTTGATAAAAAGAATAGAAAAAATAATTGAAAAATTCAATCCAAATCTACTTATAATAAATGGTGACTTTAAGCATGAATTTGGAAAAAATTTGCGACAGGAATGGAATGAAACAAAGGAAATACTTAAATTTATTGCTGAGAGGACAAACGCTATTTTAATAAGAGGAAATCATGATAATTTTTTGAAAACAATTGCATCCAAAATGAATGTAAAATTACTTGATTTTTATGAAATAGGAGATATAAAAATATTTCATGGTCATAAAGATATGGAAGGAAAAAGAAAGATAATAGGGCATGAACATCCTTCAATTGGATTGAGAGATAAAATTGGAGCGATAATAAAGCTACCGTGTTTTATGGTTAATAAAAATATTGTTGTTTTGCCAGCCTTAAGTCCTCTCGCAACTGGAGTTGATGTTTCTTCAGCAGATAGAAATGATTATCTTTCTCCTGTTTTAAGAAAGGAAAATATAGATGAATTTGAAATTTATGCAATAGCTGATGAATTGCTTTATTTCTCTACCATAAAAAAACTAAAATCAATATAAGAAAGTCAAGCAAAAACGTAAAATTTTGTTGCAAAAAATTCCAGAAAAATCATACAAAATTCGCAATCTTAATTGCTTGTGAAATCTGTATTTCAAAAAATGATGACTTTAAATATAAGAAAAAATATAAATGCAATGATATCCATCGTAGTGCCAATATATAATGAAAAAGAAAATATCATGCCCTTATACAAAAAATTAAAAGAAGTTTTAGAAGAAGAGCATGAAATAATTTTTGTTGATGACGGAAGTATTGATGGAAGCTACAAGATTTTAAAAGATTTGCATTTCAAAGACAAAAATGTTAAATGTATTAAATTTTCAAGAAATTTTGGCAAGACAGCAGCACTAAAAGCAGGATTTGATTCTGCGAGGGGGGATGTTATAATTACTATAGATGGTGATTTGCAAAATGACCCACAAGATATTCCAAAATTGATTAGCATGCTTGATGAATATGATGCTGTGAGTGGATGGCGATACAATAGAAATGACCCATTCTTATCAAAAAAATTACCATCAATAATCTCAAATAAAATTTCGAGATGGCTTACTGGATTGAATATACATGATTTCAATTGCGGATTGAAAGCTTACAAAAAAGAATGCCTGAATGATTTAGAATTATATGGAGAAATGCACCGCTATATTCCAGCAATTTTATCTTGGAAAGGGTTTAAGATTGGTGAAGTAAAAGTGGAACATTATCCAAGGAAGCATGGAAAAAGCAAATATGGAATGAAACGATTGCTAAGAGGCTTATTTGATTTAATAAATTTTAAATTCTGGGCTGGATATTCAACACGCCCATTGCATTTTTTTGGCGGAGTTGGTTTAGCAATGTTTCTAACAGGATTTTTTATTGATTTATATTTAGTGATTCTAAAAATATTTTATAACGAAATTCTTTCAAATCGTCCATTGCTTCTACTTGGCATTCTTTTAATGATTATTGGATTTCAAATTTTTATGACCGGATTTCTTGCAGAAATAATGATAAGAAGTTATTACACTGCATCAAATAAAAAGATTTATGTGATAAAGGAGAAATTGGGATAAAATGAAAATATGCATGATGACAGGGCTTGATAAGCTCGGGAGAATAATTGAATTTAAAAATGCGGGAGGGATGGCTACACAAGTTCCAATCTTGGTTGAAAAATTAAAAGAAGCTGGCATAGATGCCTACATTGATGAAACAAAGGATTGCGACATCTTCCATTTACATAATCCGATGCCAAATTATCTGTTTTTGATAAAGAAGGCAAGGAAAAAAGGAATAAAAATTGTTATCCATGCCCGCCACCTGCCGGAGCTTGTTGTCGGCGGGTTTAAATTTGGCAAGTTGCTTCATCCAATCTTTCATAGATATTCTGTATATTTCTATAATTTGGCAGATGCAGTTATATGTGCTACACCTTATGTAAAAAATTGGATGGAAAAAAACGGAGTAAAATCAAGTTTATATATAATCCCAAATGGAATTAATTTTTCAATGTTTAGACATTCAAAAGAAATGAGGGTAAAGTTTAGAAAAAAGCATGGTTTAGAGAAAAAATTTGTTGTTTTGTCAGTTGGTTTAATGATTCCAAGAAAAGGAATTCATGAATTTGTTGAAGTTGCAAAAAGAATGAAAGATAAAACTTTTTTATGGATTGGGTCAAGTGAAAAGGGAATGGAAAAAGTTAGCATTGAATTCCCTGAAAATGTTATTAATATTCCATATCTTCCATTCAATGAAATGCCTCTTGCTTATAATGGAGCAGATGTATTCTTCTTTCCAACATACGCAGAGAGTTACGGAAATGTTTTGATGGAAGCATCTGCATGTAAAAAAGCAGTTGTTTTAAGAGATATAGAAATATATAAGAATTGGTTTATTCATGGAAAAAATTGTTTGAAAGGAAAAGGCGTGGATGAATTTGTTGAAGCAATAAAATTACTTTCATTAAATGAAGAACTAAGAAAAAAAATAGGAACGGAAGCATATAAAACAGCGAGAGAGCATGATATATCGAAAACTATAAAAGAATTGATAAAAGTATATGAAGAAATTTTATAATATTCGATTGCCAAGTTTTTTAAGTTAAATTTGCATTCATAAAAGATGGAAGAAAAAATAGTCCTTGTTGTTGACGATGAAGAAACAATGGTGGATTTAATAAGAAAAAATTTATCAAAATGTTCCATTCCGGTAAGAGTTTATAGCGCTTCTACAGGTGAGGAAGGAGTGGAAAAATATGAGAATCTCATGAAGAGAGGAATGAAACCACATCTCGTAATAATGGACTTGAACTTAACCCAATGGGGGAAAGGAAAAATTGATGGAGTTGAAGCAACAAAAAGAATACTTCAAATCGACCCAAAAGCCAACATATATGGCTATACAGCATGGTTTGCAACTACATGGGCTGAAAAACTTGTGGAAGCTGGGGCAAAAAAAGTTATAGAAAGAACGATTTTGCCAAGTGAATTCAGAAAAACAGTGGAAGACATTTTAAAACATGCTTAGGCAACCCTGCCCATTCTAAATGCCCCTGTAAGTTTTATCTCATTCTCTTCAAGCAAATAATCTATCCAGTGCCGCGAGAGGGCTTCGCCGCAACCTTGGACGCGAAGCTGATACCTTGCTTCTTTTTCCCTTAATTCAATAACCCCGTCCATCAAATGCTTTATTGTTTGAACTTCTATCTCTTCGTGCATTCCTCTCGTCATGACAAATAAGGAAGTTGTATTCATTCTTTTACATGTCCCACTTAAAACCTGCAAAAATCTGAAAACAGCTTTTGCATCTGAGTATACTATTAAAGTAGAGATGGAATCAAATATGATACGATGCATTTTTTCTTCCATTTCTTTATGAGCTTGTAATATTGAAAATGCTATTCTTTCCCTATTGACAGGGCTATCAACAAATTTAACCCATTTGCTTGTTTCTTTCAATTCAACAGTTGGAGAATATGCATCAATATATCTTATAGCCCCTTCCTCTTCATACTCAGGATATTTTGAATCTATTTTTGTCATTTCTTCCTTCACATCAGCAAATGATTTATCCGTGAGAACAAATATTATTCCGTTTCCTTCTCTTAAACCATCGAGAGCAAAACTCTTCAGCAATATATCCTTTCCGATAAATGGATTTGCATAAACAAGAACATTACTCTTTTCTGGAATTCCTCCTTTAAGCAATTCATCAAGCCTATCAATGCCAGTTTTAACGAGCATTTAACCACTCCACTATCATATCTGCAAGAGTTTCAAAGGCATGAAAAACGCCCTGACCGGATGTTGCAACAGTTTTTATTATTGGAGCATTTCCTCCAAATATCTGCCTTATTTCATTTTCATCCAGTGCATTTGGCAAATCCTGTTTATTTGCCACTATGATGTAAGGCAAACCTTTAAACTTTTCAATCATATTTTTTGCTATCTCAAATTCTTGGGATTTGGTAGAGTCTATAACCAAAAATATACCCATAGAAGACCCACCCAATTTTTCAATTAATGGAGTAAATCTTTCCTGCCCAGGTATTCCAAAAACTTCTGCTCTATAGCCATTATAGTCAACTGCTCCATATTCCATGCCTACAGTGGCACCTAATCTTTCAACCGGAACAAATTTTTTTGAGATAGCCTTTAAAAAAGTTGTCTTCCCAGCTTTAAATGGACCTATAACAATTATTTTTGGAATGTATATCCTCATCCCCTCTGGCTTAAATATTTTGAATTCAAGCATTTTTTCTTTTCCATTCCAGTCAATTTTTTTTATACGCATCCTATTTCTATTACCATGACTTTTTACTTCTACTATCGAATTAAACAATCTTTTCAATTTATACAGAATGCCTTCTTTATAAGGCCACAAAACAAAATTATATACAGCGGAATTTTTATTCCTTCCAACTTCTTCATTTATTCTTTTTATTCCTTCCAAAGCGTCGTTTTCGCCACACATATCCATAATATTCGAAAGGGAATCAAAAACAATTATCGCTTTTCCATTTATTTCAGAAATAACATCTGTAATGACATCTTCATAGCTTCTTATATCGTGTGGTTCTTCAACTATGTATTTTTCATCTGAAGGAGCTCCTATTAAAGATGAATATCCATCTATCAAAATAAAATTTTTATGCTCCTGCCTAAAAAAATTGAAGGTTTTTAAAACTTTATCAATATTTTTTGGAGAAGATTTTGATGAAACATATATCCCATAAAATTTATCTAAATTGGCTCTTAGAATGTGCAATCCAATATCTGTTTCTTCCATACCCGGTTCAATTTGGAAAAGAATTGATTTTCCTTCTGGTATACCACCTCCGAGATATTCATCAAATTTTTTTAGCCCAGTAACAATCATTTTTTCTCACTCAATAAAGAAATTTTTCTAGCTGCATTCCTTATTTCTTCATAAATATTTTTACTATCTTTAGAAGTTATGATAGCAATAAGCATATCCTTACCCGCCCCAGAAACAATTATTTTTTTGTTTTTTCCTTCTACTTCTACTATATCAGGCAGTCCACTTCCTATCTCATCCATGGCAACTTCAGCTGAACTTAATAACGTTGCGCACATGGCAGCAAATGACTCAGCATGCACAAAACTTGCATCCGAATACATCAGTATTCCATCCCTCGAGACAATAAAGCTACCGTCAATCTCTATGGCTGATTCAAGATCTTTTATTATCTTTTTATAATCATCTTTCATACCCTTAAAATATGGAATAATCACTAATAAAGCTTTCTAAATTTTGATATTCCTGTTGAGGCGGCAGATGCAGATTTACTGTTTTTAAATCTGCATTTTTTTATTGCGAAGATTTAACAATAACAAATTTTCAGTAAAATAGTTTGTTTTGCTGTTGTTATTGCG
>JAGGSX010000078.1 GCA_021158865.1 Thermoplasmata archaeon | reverse complement strand
GCAATTTTTTTTCATCTATTTCATAATATTTTAACTTCATTTTCTTTTACCATTATGTCAATGATTGTATACAATTTAATGCCGATTTCTTCTTCAATTGCCTTTCTATTCCCTTTTCCCATTGCTATAAAAACTCCTTTTACATTCACTCCCATTTTTTTGAAGGCATTTATTATTGCTTTAAGCGTTCCTCCTGTGCTTACAACATCATCAACTATTATTATTTCATCATCTTTTTTTATACCATTTATGTATAAATTTGATTCAGAATAACCTGTTTTTTGCTTCACCTCAACTTCTCCTTCTAATCCATATTTTCTCTTCCTTATTATATTGAAAGGTATTCCTGTTTTTAATGAAAGGGCTGTTGCAATTGGTATCCCCATGGCTTCTACAGTAACAATTTTGTCACATTTTGGCATTTTTTTTGCTATTTCATCAACAATTTCTTCCAACAAAGAAGGTTCGATATATGGTATGCCATCTGTTATTGGATGAACAACATACTTGTAACCATTTTTATTAATAATTGGTGCCTTTTCAAGCCAATCAACAATTTTCATTTCACCACCTTTTTCAAATCCTTAACAAATTCTTCTATAAATTTTTTCTTAACATGAGGCATTAGAACAACTCTTATAACCCCATTTTCTTCATCAAAACCAACCATCCATCCCATTCTCTTCAATTTTTTCGATATACCGATGGCATCTCTAACTTTAATGGCAACAACATTCAATACAGGCTTAACATATTTTATATTACTTTCATCCAGCAATTTTGTGAGATGCTTTGTAACATTCATGCATCTCCTTACAATCTTTTTATATCCCTCCTTACCTAAATAATGCATAACTGCATAGCTCGCCGCCGCCGACGCCCCGGGCCGTGTTCCAAGCAATGACGCCTGAAATTTTGTATGAGTGCATTTGCTTCTCACTTCTATACTCTTAAGCCAGTTTTTTCTCAGTAAAAGGAAGCCACTTGGTATTGGAGATACTCCCATTTTATGAGCATCAATACTCATGCTGCTAACTCCTTTCAGTCTAAAATCGAATGGTATTTCATACAGAAACGGTATTACGAAGCCGCCAAAGGCAGCGTCAACATGCAAAAAAATATTTTCATCATAGCAAAAGTCTGCAATATCTTCTATTTCATCAATATAGCCGAATGTTGTATTTCCTGCTATTGCAACACCACATTTTGTTTTTTCTGTCGCCATCTTTTTAAAATCTCTTGCCTTCATCATATATTTTCCTTCCACAATTCTTGCCTTCATTCTAAGTAGGGATGTAGCTTTTTCAAATGAAAAATGAGCAAGTTTTGGTATTAAAACCTCATCTGCTTTTTTCAATTCCCTGCATATCCATAAAGCTGTTATATTGCTCTCTGTTCCTCCAGATGTCATAATGCCAGTATATCCCGAAGGAGCGTGTAATAAATCTGCTATAAAACCAACTGCCTTTTTTTCAAGTTCTTTTGTTCCTTTGAATAATTCTTGGTCTCCTAAATTTGTTTCAATAAATTTCATATAAGCTTTTTTCCCTATTGGATGGGGAGAAGTGCACATTGAGCCAAGTATGCGCCCAGAAGAAAATTTATAATCTTTTTCTCTCGCATGTTCAAGCGCATTCATTAAATCCATATTGGAAAATAATTTGTGGATATATAATTTACACCCTCTTTCTTCAAAAGAAAAAGCACTTCAGCTCAAAAAGAATTTATATATGAATTTAGGCTGAAGCCCTTTTTTAAAGGGCTCTTCCCGAAGCTTATGATGGCAGTGATTACAGCAAAATTGAAATAATTGCATTGCTTTAATTCATGAATGAAAACTCTGACTAAGGAAATGTAATAAATTGGCATGATTGAAGAGGTAACATAATGAAGATTGGCATTATAGGAGGAACAGGGTTTTATGAAATTGCTGGAGAGAAAATAGAAATTAGCACAGATTATGGAAAAGTTGAAACAATTCATTTTAAGAAAAGCAACAGGGATGTATTTTTCATATCACGCCATGGAAAAAATCATCATACACCAGCCCATAAAGTGAATTACCATGGAAATGTGCAGGCAATGAAAAAAATTGGCATAGATGCAGTTGTAGGAATAAGCACTGTTGGTAGCATGAAAAAAGGAATAAAGCCTGGAAGCATTTTTATTCCAAATGATTTCATTGATTTTACCAAAAGGAAGACAACATTCTTTGATAAAGAAACAATTCACATTGATTTAAGCGAGCCTTTCTGCCCCATTATAAGAAAAATTTTATTTCAAGAAACAAAAAAATATAGAGCACTAAATGAAGGAATATATATTGCAACAGAAGGTCCCCATCTTGAAACAAAAGCAGAAGTGGCAATGTTAAAAAATTTTGGAGATGTTGTCGGCATGACTTTAGTTCCAGAAGCTATACTGGCAAGAGAAATGGGAATATGTTATGCATCTCTTTGCCTTGTTTCAAATTATGCTGCTGGCTTGCAAAAAAGATTGAGTATAAAGGAAATAAAAGATATGTACAAAGCTAAAAAACCAATTATAAAAAAAATTATTGATGGGGCAATTGAAAAAATTCCTGAGAAAAGGAATTGTAGATGCAGACACGCTCCTAAAGAAGGAAAAATGTAATTTATATGAAGAATATCATTGGTATTATTAGAAAAATTATGGCTATCACGCCTGCCGCCACGCCGCATTTTCCAAGGCGGTATTCCCTCGGCAATACTTTTTGGCTTATGTAAATTGCTCCTATTCCGTAGATTATGACTCCTACCACACCTATAAAAAGAAGGGTTATACTCAAAATTAAAATAATAGATGCTCCAGATATCGCCAGTGGTATACCTGTAGAAAGTAAATAAATAACCAGATATGTCATGAATTTTTTGTATGGCATTTTTCCTACTGCTTGGATAACTCCTTTGCTTGTTTCATAAAGCATTCTTGCAGCCGCTTCAAAACCTGCATATACTGTTCCAAATATTGCAAAAAATACACTTATTTGATACAATGGTTCGAGCCATGGAGAAATATTTGAAAATATTATGGCTTGCTCTCTCAATAAATTTATATCTGATGGAAGCAAATGCCTTGCACCCAATAAATATGTTCCAGCAAGCATATATGCTGCAGATACTATTGCAACAATTACAAATGCAATTGAAATATCTATTAACATTGGTTTTAACAGGAGATGAGCTTTTTTAATTTCATTCTTACTTCTGGGTAAATAATTTATTTCACCCTCCTTTTTAAAAGCATTAAATAGACGTTGGGAATAGCTATCAGGATTTTCCTGATTTTTGAAAATCCCCCATCTTTTTACTTTTATCCATCCTGAATATCCAACCAACATTACCAACGAAACTGTAAGGGTTCCAAGATAGCCAAGCATTATAAGAGGTATTGGCTTTTGTGTTACGGTTGGAAAATTTTCAGCAACCCATTGTGGATATTTTTGGGGAGTATCTCCTATCATAAAAAAATGCGGAAAAATTTGGAGAATATCTGGTTTTATAACTATTACAGATATTACTGCACCAATGGCAAGGATAGCCACAAAAAATGCTTGCGTATATTCCACAATTTTATATTTTCCAATGATTACAAGTAAGGCAGCAAGTAAAGAAAATGAAATTCCCCAAACAAGATAGTTGCCGTATCCAAAAATCCATTCTAAAGAGCGACCAAGAGTTGTGACTATAGCTGCTGCAAACAATGGAACAAATACTAAAACAATTATTATAAAAAGCCAATTCAGGTAGCCTTTTTTTACCGCAAAAATATCCATCATATCTATTCCAGATAACAATGTAAATCTGGCTGCAATATAAGCTATTATATAAGAACCTATAGCCAAGGTAATCAGCCAAAGCAACCTGAAGCCGCCCCATGCCCCCATTTGTGGCCCCAGTATAAGCTGTCCTTGTCCTATTGTTCCAGAAGCTACTATTGCTCCGGGACCAAAAAAAGCAATGTATTTGATATACTTACTTAACGAAGGTTTTTCTTTTAAAACAGCATCAGGCTCCGGAAAATTTATATTATTCTCCATATAATTGCCCCCTTCATATTAAATGAATTATAGTAATTCATCAGCACGTGAATAAGAATATGTTTTTAACAATTACTGATTTTTATGAGCTAATAAAATCTTTTAAATCCGGTTTATTTTCTCATTATGAATGAATACGCTCTTGTTGTAATTGATTTCCAAGAAAGAATGATAAAGCATATTCATGGAGCAGAGAGCATAACAAAAAATACAGACAAACTCATAAGAGCATTCAAAATATTGGGTATGCCAATAATTTATACAGAACAAATCAATCTTGGAAAAATAATTTTTGACGCTGAAAAACCAATTAAAAAGAAAACATTTTCATGCTACGGTAATAAAAAATTTATTGAAACATTGAAAAAAATTAATTGTCGTAGAATATTGCTTGTCGGCATTGAAACACATATATGTGTTCTACAAACTGCTATTGATTTAATAACAAATGGATATGATGTTTTTATTGCCACGGATTGCACAGGCTCAAGAAAAGAATATGATAAAATCATTGCAATTGAAAGAATTAAGCAGGAAGGAATAAAATTGGCAACAGCTGAAGCAATAATATATGAAATTTTAGAAAGTTCAGAAGCAAAAGAATTTAAAGAAATATTAAAAATAGTAAAAGAGTGATATCTCTTCAGATAAATTTATATTGCCTGCTTCTTATATTTTCATGGAAGTTCTTTCGCCAATGGAAAAGAAATTACTGCTGGAGCTTGAAAAACATGGAGGGGAGGCAAAGCCAGAAGAAATTGATATGGAATTGGTAAAAATCATGAATGCTGCTTCATGGTTGCAGTCAAAGAAAATTGTTGGAATAAAGGAGAAACTTATCAAAGAATATGAAATTACAGAAGAAGGAAAAAAATTTCTTGAATACGGCTTACCAGAAAAAAAATTGTTATCAATGGATAATGTAACTATAGATGAAATTGAGGAAAAATTTGGTAAAAAAGATGCAAAAATAATGATAGGATGGGCATTGAATAAGAAATGGTGCAATATTCTAAAGAAAGATGGGAAAAAATATATTATAATTACAAATGAAGGAAGAAAAGCTACCAGTCAGCCGGAAGAAGAAGCATTAAAAAAAATTTATAATGGCGATTTTTCGATAGATGAAAAGATAGCATCTATTTTAAAGAAAAGGAGAGCAATAAAAGAAAGAGAAAGAATATCCAGAAGCATATATCTCACTCCATTAGGATGGAATATTATAAAAAAAGGAATAGAAATCGAAGAAGAATTGTCACAAATTACACCTGATATAATAAAAAGTGGTGAATGGAAAAATAAAAAATTCAGAAGATATGACGTAAAAGCTTTTGCCCCTTCTATATATGCAGCAAAAAGACATCCTTTGGGTCAATTAATAGAAAAAATAAGAAGAATATTTGCAGATATGGGATTCAAAGAAATAAAAGGAGGTTATGTCGAATCAGCTTTCTGGAACATGGATGTTCTGTTCATTCCTCAGGACCATCCAGCGAGAGATATGCAGGACACCTTCTATTGCAAAAATCCAAAAGAGATTGAAGTGGATAAAAATTTGTTGGATAAAATAGCAAAAGTTCATGAAAGTGGAATAGATGGCTCAAAGGGTTGGGGATATTCTTTTGATAAAAATAAAGCAAAAAAAGCTTTATTAAGAACTCATACAACGGTTAATACAATAAGGTATCTTGCAAATCATAAAAAACCACCTGCTAAAGTTTTCTCCATTGAAAGAGTTTTTAGAAGAGAAAATATTGATACAACGCATCTTCCAGAATTTCATCAAATAGAGGGAATAATCTATGAAAAAGATGCTAACTTCAGCATGTTGAAAGGAATATTGAAAGAATTTTATGGAAGAATGGGATTTAAAGAAATAAGATACAGACCCGCTTATTTTCCTTATACTGAACCATCAATGGAAGTTGAAGTGCAATGGCGTGGAAAATGGATTGAACTTGGTGGCTCAGGAATTTTCCGACCAGAAGTAACCAAGCCATTTGGAATAGATGAACCAGTTCTTGCGTGGGGGCTTGGGCTGGAAAGGATGGCAATGATTTTATTGGGATTGAATGATATAAGGAAGCTTTACTTCAGTGACATAAAATGGCTTCAAACATTGCCACTGCTGTAGTTTTTCCTTAAATATTGCAATAAATCTGTCCTTGTTACAATTCCTTTTATTTTTTTATCTCCTCCAATAATTGGCAAGCATCCAATTTCTTTTTCCATCATTATTTTAGCTGCTTCTTCTATGGTCAAATTTTCTCTTGCAGTTACAACAGATGTTGTCATCACATCTTTTACAAGCAACATTTTTAGGCGGTGCTGCTGCCTGCCGAGAGAGAATTTTCTTTTTAAATTTGCCAGAGAAAAAGCGATTTCCTTATCAGATATTATTCCAACAACCTCGCCTTCTTCAACAACTGGCAACCTCGCGATATCATTTTCCATCATGAGGCGACGGGCATGAATAACGCGGTCTTCTGGCTTCACAGTTATAACAGGCGTTGTCATTATTTCCTTCACTAATTCCTCTCCTCTTATAAGAGGTAACAAATCAGCTTTTGTAACAACACCAACCACATTTCCATCAACTGTTACAGGCAGTATGGTAGGACCTGGCAAGCCAACAGTAGCGAGTATTTCTTCCACACCAGTCTCAGGAGTTATTGAACCAAATTTTTTCTCCATAACACTTGAAGCATGCAGGCGCGCCGCCGGCACCCCCCTGCTTCTTACACTCCCGAGCTTGTCTGCAATTTTATTGTCTGTAACAATTCCAACAAGTTTTCCATCATCAACAACAGGCAGTTTTGTTATGTTGTATTTTTCCATTAAATCCATAACATGCCTGAGGTCATCGTTCTTATTTACACAAATAACATTTTTTGCCATAATTTCTTTTACTTTCATTTTAAAACACCTTATTTTAAAGATTCAGCACAAGACTCGCATAGGAGACGTCCATTCACTTCTATCAAGCGGTCTGAAAGCATACCACATTCCTCGCATTTTCCAGAATAATATTTTCTCTCTTTTCTATAAGCCAATCTATCTTTTGTTATCTCCGCCCATTCTTTAACAATATCAAGAATCATTGGAGAAGATTGTAAAATATCTCTTTCTGTAACCATTCCAATTAGTTTTCCATCCTCAACAACTGGCAGCCTTCTTATTTTATTTTTCCCCATCATTCTTACTGCTTCCTCTATACTTGCATCTGGTCTTATAACGATTGGGGGAGAACTCATTATTTCATCAACAGAAATGCTTGATGCATCTTTCTCTTCTGCAACTATCTTGCGAAGAATATCACTTTCTGTCAGCACACCTATTGGATTGCCGTCTTCCGTTATTATAATGCTACCAACTTTTTCACTTTTCATCTCTTTTGTAGCATCCAATACGCTTGCCTTCCTGTTTATTATAACGGGACTTTTGTTCATTATGTCTCTTATGCGAATCTCTTCATCCATCATTTAGTATTATTATGGGATTAAAAAAACTTTTCTCAAACAAGTTTGAAAAGAATTAAATTTTATATATTTATTAAAGATATGAAAAAAATTGGAATTGTTGGAGGACTTAGCCCTGAATCAACAATATTGTATTATAAGCATATAGCTGATGAATATTATAAAATGAAGCACGATTATAATTTTCCTGAAGTAATAATATATAGCATTTCATTTGGAAAATTTGTTTACTATCAGAAGAATGGAATGAAAAAAGAAGCAATAAAAGAAATTTTAAATGCGCTCATATCTTTAAAAAATGCTGGAGCAGATTTTGCAATAATATCTGCAAATACTCCTCATATTTATTTTAAAGAAATTGAAAAAACTTCGCCTTTACCGCTTATTTCAATAATTTCATCAACTTTGAAAAAAGCAAAGGAATATAAATTGCAAAAAATATTGCTTCTTGGAACACTTTTTACAATGAAATCTGGAATTTTTGAAAGAGAATTTGAAAATGATATAGAAATTATCGTTCCCAAGGAAGATGAAATGGAGATAATAAATAAAATAATTTTTGAAGAGCTTTCAAATGGGAATGTAAGAAATGAAAGCAAGGAAAAAATAATAAAAATAATAAAAAGTTATGACATAGATGGTGTAATATTGGGATGCACTGAATTGCCATTGTTAATTAGCCAGAGAGATTTGAAGATAAAAGTTCTTGATACAGCGAGAATACATGCAGAAGATGCATTAAATCATGCAATAAGCTAAAAGCTTCTAAAAATTATTCTTTCAATTTCACAATCTTTTCGACTTCTTTCACAATTTTTCCATCATGAACTAAGCTTGCAATTTTTTCTATGTCTCTATACATGGGTCTATCCTCTCCAACAAATTTCACATGCTTTCTTATGACTTCATAAGCTTGGCGGCTTGCTGGGGAGGGCTCCTCATTTATGAAATCAAGGGCTTGAGCTGATGTTATGTATTCTATTGCTATAACTTTTTCAGAATTTTTTAGGATTTGCATACTTTTTCTTGCTGATATACTTCCCATTGACTGATAATCTTCTTGATTTGCTGAAGTCGGTATTGAGTCAACACTTGCAGGATAAGCCATGCTTTTATTTTCGCTTGTTAACGAAGCAGCCACATATTGCAAAATCATCAGCCCTGAATTAAGTCCTGGCTTCGAGCTCAAAAATGCTGGAAGATTCGAGAGTTTTTCATCTATCAAGCGGGCTATTCTTCTTTCAGAAAAACTTGCAAGTTTTGTCAATATTATATTCAATAAATCTAAAGCCATGGCAATTGGCTCACCATGAAAATTACCACATGAAATTATATCATTTTCAAAAACAAGGGGATTATCTGTTGCTGAATTTATTTCCACACTCAATATATTCCTAATGAAATGCATTGATTCAATCATTGCTCCAAATACCTGGGGCATACATCTCAATGTATAGGCATCTTGAACCCTTGCTCTTCCAAATTTTTTTATTATTTTGCTATTCCTTGTCAAATTCCATAAATTTTTTGAGGCTATTATCTGCCCTTTATATGGTCTCGTCATGCTTATTTCTTTTTTAAAAGCTCTATCAGTTCCTTTCAATGCTTCCAAGCTTAACACTCCTGCTACCTGAGCATTTTTTAAAAGATTGACTGCATCGATATATGAAAGAATTGCTATTGATGTTGTAAATTGGGTTCCATTTATAAGGGCTATCCCTTCTTTCACATCAAGTTTTAAAGGCTTAACTCCAATTTTAGATAAAACATGAGAAGAAGGCAAAATTTTACCATTCAAAAAAGCCTCCCCTTTTCCTATCAAAGAAAGAGAAACATGCGCCAAAGGAACAAGGTCTCCACTTGCTCCAACTGAACCCTGAGATGGAACATAGGGATAAAAATCTTTATTCAAGGCAGAAGCAATTTTATTAACAAGTTCTTCTCTAACTCCAGAATATCCTTTCAGCAAAGAATTGAGGCGCAACAACATCATTGTCCTGACAACATCTTTTGGCAAAGCCTCGCCGACGCCGCACGCATGGCTCTTAACAAGATTTTTCTGAAGCTTCTTTATTTTTTTATCTTCTATTTTAACTTTTGCAAGCTCGCCAAAACCTGTGTTTACACCATATATTGGTTTACCTTCCCTTACAACTTTTTCTATTATAGCTCTTGCTCTTCTAACTTTTTCAATTGCCTTGCTATCTATTTTAACTTTTTCTTTTCCTCTCACAACTTTTTCAATATCCTCTATTGACAAACTTTCTCCATCTAATATCATATTCTCTCCTCTGCTTTTTTTATTATCCTCTCCATTCTTTTTTTAAAATTGATGTCATCAAAAATTTTTATGGCTTTCCTGCATGTTTTTATGCTTTCCATATATCTACCTTTTCTATTCAGCATTATAATATATTCAAGCCATGTTTCTTTTTTGTTATCTTTTTCAATTAATTTATTGAATAATTTATAGCCATCTTCAAATTCATTCATAGACAACAATTCTTTCATGCAAAAAATCTTTATTTTTTCATCATTGTTTTCGGATAATTCCTTTATAAATTCTATATATAAATCTGGCTGATTTTTTTTAAATTCCAATAAAAGATTAAAATGATGTTGCCTTAATTCTTCAATCATCTCGATTTCATCATTTCTAACTATATCTATATGTTTTAAAATGAGATGAGAATGAAATTCATCTTCTCTTATTTCTTCACCGCAATATGGACAAGTTATATACTCCATTTTATGAAAGAAATAAAAGATGTTTAAAAATTTATTGAAGTTTAAATAAGTGCTCCCGTCGGGATTTTCAGGCATGCTTGCCTGAAGACGTGACTTGCAGACAAATCATGCATTTGAACCCGAGTCTTCGGCTCTCCACGAACCCCTTCCTTAGAAAGAAAGGTATTTCGTTCCCAAAGAAGAGGCTCTCGAGAGGCCGAGATGATTGACCACTACACCACGGGAGCTTGTTTTGTATATATGCTTCATATTTATATTTTTATTATCCCTTAGATGAAAAGAGAACTATTTCAACGTTTCTTCCATCCAGTTTTTCTTTAATAGGAATTGGTGTGCCATTCATCAAAATTATTGCTTCATCTGGATAAATCTCCAATTTTTCAAGCAAATCTTCTCCAGTAGCATCTCTTCTTATCTTAACCTTCTTTTCTTTCCCGTTTGTCCTCACAATTATTTCCACAAGATTAATAAGAAGTTAGCCATATTAACATTACGCTGGGATAGCCTAGCCCGGAAAGGCGGCGGCCTCGAGAGCCGCTGGGCTCTGCCCACGCAGGTTCAAACTGCAACTTGTGGTAAGTTGCGTTTCCAAGCAAGCAAGTTGCTTGAAAATCCTGCTCCCAGCGCTTATATTCTCTTTAGTTCCAATATCTTCGATAAAAATATTCTGTGCTTTGATGAGTAAATAAATGATGTACCATCTATAAAAATCAAAAAGAAAGATTTAAAGATAAAAAATCATATAAAATAAATGCCAATAAAACTTAATAATTTTACGGACGGAATAATAAAAGAATATAAACTTACGAGAAACGATATTGAGGGTATCCTCAAAAAAGCGGCTGATTTGATAAGGACAAGAGTTGATTACAAATTTATCCTTATTTTACTTTTCCTTAAAAGGATAAGTGATAAATAGGAAATGGAATATCAGGAGGCATATAAAGAAGCTATAGAAAAAGGATTAAGTGAGGAAGAAGCAAAGCAGGAAGCAAAGCATCAAGACTGGCATACTTTCAATTTGCCTGAAGAATTTTTATGGGAAAATATAAGGAAAAACGTCGCAACTTTGCCTGAAACATTATCCAAAGCATTAAAGAAAATTGCAGAATTAAATCCAGATTTGCAAAATGTTGTGGATAGCGTTGATTTTATTCAATTTATATTCAATTTACATCAAATAGAGAAAATTTAGAAATTTTACGCCAGCTCATAGAGTTATTCAGTGAGAAAAAGCTTACCCATGCATCGCCTGATATTTTAGGCGATGCATATGAATGGGTTCTCCGTTATTTTGCTCCTCAAAAAGCGAAAGAAGGAGAGGTATATACACCGAGGGAAGTAATAAATTTAATGGTGGAAATTCTGAATCCAAAGCCAAATGAAGCAGTTTATGATCCTGCTTGCGGTTCTGCTGGCATGCTTATTGTTTCATATAATCATGTTAAAGAAAAATTTGGAGAAGATGCAGAAAAATTATTTTTATATGGGCAGGAGGCAAATTTAACCACATATGCCCTTTCAAAAATGAATTTGTATATTCATGATATAATGAATCATCATATCGCCCATGGCGATACTTTGCTTTTTCCAAAATTTAAAGAAGAAAAATTTGATATATGTATAACAAATCCTCCATGGAATCAGGATGGATATGATGAGACGATGCTTAAAAAAGGCGAATTATGGAAGCAGCGCTTTAAATATGGTTTTTGCCCTCGTCAATCTGCAGATTGGGCATGGATTCAACATATGTTATATTTTGCCAAAGAAGATGGGAGGATAGGCATAGTTATAGACAATGGCTGCCTTTTTAGAGGGAGCAAGGAAAAAGCAATAAGAAGAAGGATAATCGAGGAGGATTTGATAGATTGCGTTATCTTGCTTCCAGAAAAATTGTTTTACAATACTGGAGCTCTAGGAGCAATAATCATTTTCAATAAAAACAAGGATGAAAAAAGAAAAGGAAAAATTTTGTTCATAAATGCAAGCCAAGAATATGAACAGCATCCAGAAGTAAGAAAACTCAATCGCTTAGGAGAAAAGCATATAAAAAAGATTGCCCAAGCATACCATAACTTCGATGAAATAGAAAGCTTTTCCGGAGCTGTTTCCATAGATGAAATAAAAGAAAATGACTACAATCTCAATGTCACCCTCTACGTCTTCCCTGAAGAAGAAATAGAAGAAATCGATGTAACCAGAGAATGGGAAGAGATAAGAAAAATAGAAGATGAAATAAAAGAAGTGGAGAAAAAAATAGAGGAGTATTTGAAGGAGGTAGGGTAAGAAATAGAAGAAATGCTAATATTTAAAAAGCATTTTATATTTTTTGATTATGAGTAAAACAAAAAAGAGAATTTATAATCCTGTTACCAGAAAATATTATGCCATCAAGCAAAGGACTACAAAATCTGGAAAAAAAGGACAAATAAAGGGATTGTGGAAACCCCCGAAAAAAACCACCAAGAAATCATTACTTGAAGTGGTTCTTGGAAGATAGAAATGGAAAAAATTTTTTTAGATTCAAATGTAATTGCAAATTGGATATTAATAAAAGATTCTGCCAAGAAATTTAAAGAATTTAAAGATGAAAAAATATTGAGGAAAAGATTAGAAAACATAAGCTATTCCTATACCCTAATAGAGGCTTTAATGAATACGGATGAATATGAGGTAGAAACATCTAATTTGGCAATAGGAGAAGTCTATCATGTAATATATAATGAGATTCTATCTCTAAAAATGTATCGCTTAGGAATTCCATTAACATTATGGTCAAAAATGAGAGAAAAACAGAAGTTAACAGAAACAGAGAATCTATCCCGAAATATCTAAAAGAATTAAAAAGAAAAATAAAAGTAGTTGATGATAAAATAGATTATGAGGTTTATCCAAAACTTGTGTTAGAATATAAACTAAGAACGCATGATGCAATTTTATTAACTACAGCTATTTTGAATGATTGTATATGGTTTATAACAAATGATAAAGAAATTGTTGGATTAAATAAAAGAAGAAGGAAATCCAAATTTTCCGAAATATTTAATATTAGCCCTGATTTACCCCAGAATTTCTTAGAGTTGTAAGATAGATTAACTGATTGAAAAATTAAAAGAGAATGGAAAATGAATAACATAAACAAATATAAACAAACTCCAATAGGCAAAATCCCCAAAGACTGGAAAATCGTAAGATTAGGAGATAAAGAAATTTGTGAAGAATTATATTATGGTGTTACTGCTAAAGCTACAGAAAAAAATACTGGAATAAGAATGTTAAGAACCACAGATATAAAGAATTATTGCGTAGATTGGAGTAATCTGCCTTTTTGTGAAATTACCGAAAAAAGAAACAACATAGATAAGTATTTCTTAGAAAAGGGAGATATAATAATTGCCAGAGCAGGAAGCGTTGGGGGTATCTGTTTTAGTTGTAAAAGTAAATAAAGATGATGTAATTTTAATCTGGGATGGGTTTTATTGTGGAGATGCTTTTATAGGATTTGAAGGCATTCTTTCTTCCACCATGATCATAATTGAACCCAAGTTAGATATTGATAAACATTTTCTATTTTATGTTCTCAAAATCTATTTTAAAGAACTGAATACTAAGATTTCGGGGATGTATCTAGAACATGTAAACAAATTTGTGTTTGATTCTTTAAAGATTCCCCTTCCTCCTCTCCCAGAACAACAAAAAATCGCCTCAATTTTATCTACGGTAGATAAAAAGATGGAGTTGGAAAGAAGGAGAAAGGAAAAATTGGAAAGGATTAAGAAAGGGCTTATGAATAATTTGCTTACTGGAAGGAAAAGAGTGGATGTACAAAAGGTGTTAGGAGAAAATGGGTAGAATTTCGTATCTTTTAAATAAAGAAAAACTCAGAAAAGTGATTAATCAAACAATATCCATTTTATCTGTAAAATTATCTGAAGAAGGGATTGATAAATTAACTTCTTCTATTTTTTCGTTTAATAACAACATACAGACTTTTCCAGAATTCTCTGTAGAAATTGTATTCATGATGAATTTTTTACAGGTTATTTTGGAAAACTCTGATTTATTATAATTTTGGAAAAATAGGTAAAGATATGCAAAAGTATTTATTATACATTATTTTTATGAAAATATGGATGTTATTTCTTTGCCAATAATAATAAGCAGGGAGGGTAAATGGTATGTGGCAAGCTGCCCAGTTTTAGATATTGCTACTCAAGGAGCTACAGAGGAAGAAGTAAAGGAAAACATGAAAGACTTAATAAAAGAATATTTGGAAGATCCAGACACTCCCAAACCTGATTTAGAAAAAATTGAAACAGCGGTGGCAACTGTTACTATAAAAATTGAAGATTATCATGGCAAAGCTACATCCGTTGCCCCAGCGTAAAGTTATTGCTATTTTAAAGAAAAATGGCTTTAAAGAGGTAAGAGTAAGGAAACATATAACCATGAAGAAGAAAATCAATGGAAAAATTCTAACAACTTGGGTTCCAAAGCATAACGAGGTTACGGTATTCGTTATAAAGTACATCGCAAAACAAACCAAAAAACCAATAGATGAATTTTATGAGAAATAATGAAGATTATATTTTGAAGACTCTTTTTTATTTTAAAAATTTTTCAATAGTGGCTATTGACTCCTCTAATAAGTTCCATATTTCTGGAGATTTTTTCACTATGCCCAAATTCTCGTTATATTCACTTGGTTTTACTTCTGAATCAGGATAACGAGTATAGCTAAAATGTGGATAAGTAATCACCGAGAGCATATACAGAATATACAGAGCTATGAAGGAGGCAACAAAATTTTGTATTTCTTCAAAATTGGCAACAAATAATTCAATAAAAGTTTGGTAATCTTGTAACTCCTTCTTGTTAAATATTCTTTTCAATTTCTTATCTAAAGATGGTTTTATAGAATCAATTTTTCTTATTAGATTTTCGCTTAATTTTTTGCTTTTGATTTTTCCTGCATTTCTTGTAGTGTGGTCAAGTAAGTGGTTATGTCATCTATACTCAATCTGGCGAGTTTAGCTGATTGGCATGCTATTAATTTTCTCAATCCTTCTGTATTTGTTCTTATATTTGGATTGATTTTTTCAACTAATCTTAACAATGGTTTAATATACTCTTTTTCAATCATTTTAATAAATGCAAGAGGTGTTTTATGACGAACTCTTTTTTTGCTTCTAAGATCTTTTTTATCCAAAAGAAAACATCCTAAACCACACGCCTTAGTAATTTAGAAGAATTCAAATAACCAATTGCT
>JAGGSX010000132.1 GCA_021158865.1 Thermoplasmata archaeon | reverse complement strand
TATTCATAAGGAGGTATTGGCTTTGCCAATATCTCCTTTTAGGCGGCTAACTGGCGAATTCAGGTTATTAATTGCTTCTTCCCATGGTAAATCATATATGTATGGTGAAGAAATTCTTGCATGCATAATCCAGTCATCAGCATGTTTTGCTGGAGCTGGCACAAAATTAGCTGGTGTAAAATTAAAAGCCATGACAAGAGCGAGCAGTAAAGCAACATACTTCGTGAATTATATTTGAAAAGAATTATAAAAAGATTTATTCCTCAATCCTTCCTTTTCTTATAATATTTTCAACAATTTTTTCAATCCGCTCTATCGCATTTAACGCTTTTTTAATTTCATCGTTTTTTCTTTCTTCAATCGATAGCATCAAAAAACCTTTTGCTATGGCAATGGGATTTAAAAAATAGTGGGCTATCCTATTCTTTATTTCTCTTTCGAGTTTGAGAGCCTGCTCCATTTCCTTTTCAGCCATTTTTCTCTCTGTTATGTCATTAAGAATGATGAAATATCCGCTTTCTTCGCCACATTCATTAGTTATGGACGATGATTGAAGTTCAAAATGTCTGTTTTTTATTGTAATTTCCTTCATAGCATTTGAATACAATCTCGGCAAATCTGGATGAATCATGGATAGTGTTTCCACACTTTTCCCAATCAAATTATTCTGTGGAACGCCAATAAGTTTGATGGCTGCATTATTTAGATAAATGATTTTAAGATTTTTATCCAGCACAATAAGAATATTTCTCATATTTTCAATAACCTTCTCTTTTGCCACAGGGGCAATGTCAAGAAGATGGGATTTGAATATATATGCAAATATTGTTGCAGTTACTAAAAAAGCAAATGGAGTTGGGTCAATATAAAAGAATCTGAAGGCATATCCAATATGGGAAAGCCATGGAATAAAAGAGGATAGAAGGAGAGCAAGAGATTGCTTCTTATAATACTTGTAAGAATGAGATGTAATCTGGAATAAAATAAAAATTGAAATGGAAAGAAGGAAATAAACGTATGCTGTATGGATTTTTGCCCAAGCTCCATATTTAAATACTAATATTGAAAGATTTCCAAATGATTTCACAGATATGCTATTCCATATCAAATGATGCCATTTATTTGTCCACACTAATATGATTGTTAACAATGGGTCTAAAAACAATAGTGTTACATTACGGGCCGTCAGAGCATTTCTTTTGCCTGCATATTGGAGAACCAGAATAAACCATACTACACCAATATTGGCTATGCCAAAATATTCAAATTTTGCCCAGAATAATTTTTCATTTATTGAATGGCTGAGCAATTCAAGAGCATAGCCGGTAGTCCATATAAGGATGCACAGAAGCAAAACAACAAATGAGAGACGAAACTTTTTCTCTTTATATGCAGAATCTATTATTAACAATAACGAGAGAAAGGAAACTCCAAATAAAAGATAGATATAATAATGCATCATTATTTTAAAATGATATTCTTTTAAAGTCTTTCGGAATTTTTTATTTCTATAGCATCTCAACTTTTATTATTCCTCCTTTTAATACCCTTGCAAAGATTCCTTCCTTCAGCATTATGCAATCCCATACATTTTTCTTATAGTGCACTTTTGTAGCAATTTTCCCTATTTGCATTATTTTTTTCTCCCCTCTTTTTATACCGCACAGAATAATGCCAAATAAATTTAAATAGTAGTAGCAATATGGGAAACATGCAATTGGAGAATCTTCGTTTCGGAACAGAGCTAATTAAAAGAGGATTTGCAAAAATGCAAAAAGGTGGCGTAATCATGGATGTTACAAATGCTGAACAGGCAAGAATAGCTGAAGATGCTGGAGCTGTTGCTGTCATGGCACTTCATCGAGTGCCAGCAGACATAAGGGCAGAAGGTGGCGTCGCCAGAATGGCAGACCCAAAGAAAATAGAGGATATAGTTGAAGAGGTTACAATACCGGTCATGGCTAAATGCAGAATAGGGCATATTTCTGAAGCAAGAGCATTGGAAAGCATTGGCGTTGACATGATTGATGAAAGTGAGGTTTTGACACCTGCTGATGTATTTTTCCATATTGATAAGCATTCATTTACCATTCCATTTGTATGTGGGGCAAGAAGTTTGGGAGAAGCAGTTCGCCGTATATGGGAAGGAGCTGCAATGATAAGAACAAAAGGCGAAGCAGGGACAGGTAATGTTGTTGAAGCTGTAAGGCACATGCGTTTAATAAATTATGCAATCAAAAAGCTGGAGAAAATGGATGAGGATGAATTATATGGCGTGGCAGAAAATTATGCAAATCCTTATAAAAAACTTGCAGAAAAAGTTGTAGAAGAAATGGGAAACAAATTAAATGGCGATGAGGAAATTTTTGGAAAATATACAATAGCAGATATAACGGATGGAATTTTTAATGTTCTTAAAGAAGTGAAAAATATGAAAAGATTGCCAGTTGTCAATTTTGCAGCCGGCGGCATCGCTACGCCTGCCGATGCAGCCCTTATGATGTTCTTAGGAAGTGATGGTGTTTTTGTTGGTTCTGGAATATTTAAATCTTCCAATCCACCAAAATATGCGAGAGCTATTGTAGAAGCTGTTGAAAATTGGAGAGACAGCAAGATAGTTGCTGAGGTTTCAAAGGGACTTGGAGAGGCGATGAAGGGACAGGAAGTTGATAAACTTGAGGAAATGCTTCAAACAAGAGGATTATGAAGGTAGCAATAATATCAGTGCAGGGAGATGTTGAAGAGCATGTTTTAATTACAAAAAGGGCAATGGATAATATTGGAATTGATGGCGAAGCAATTGCAACAATAAGCAAGGAAGAAATAAAAAAAAGTGATGCAATCATTCTGCCGGGAGGGGAAAGCACGACAATAAGCAAGTTGATACATCAAAGGGGTATAGATAAAGAAATAAAAGAAGCTGCAATGAAGGGAAAGCCAATAATGGGAACATGCGCAGGAAGCATATTGCTCGCAAAACATGGAAATGAACAAATTAAAAAAACAAAAACAAAATTGCTGGGATTAATGGATATATGGGTCAAAAGAAATGCTTTTGGTCGTCAGATAGAAAGCTTTCAGGTAAAATTGGATATTAAAAATATTGGTTACTTTAATGCTGTTTTTATAAGAGCACCAGCAATTGTTAAAACAGGCAGCAATGTTGATATACTTTCAGAATTTGAAGGATATGTTGTTGCTGCCCGCCAGAAAAATTTACTTGCTCTGTCTTTCCATCCTGAATTAGCTGATGATACAAGAATTCATGAATACTTTTTGAGAATGGCAGAATAAAAATTTAAATCAGAAATGTAATTTAAAATTATGGTAGCTGAAAAACTTAAGAAATGTCCTTTTTGTGGTGCAACTGTAAAAGCAAGAAACCTGCCAATTCATAAATGGAGAGTCCATCTACAGCATCTTTTTGAAAAAGATTCATTAAGTAAAGAAGAAATAGAATCTATTTGCGATACCGCCACTGAGCTGCATTATATTGGAAAAAATAATCTGGCTATTAAAATATTCAGGAAAATATTGTCAATAGATCCATCAAATTTTGGGGCATGGAATGATTTATCTCTTGTTTTGAAAGACGTGGGTAAAATAAGAGAAGCATTAAAAGCAGTAAACAAATCCATTGAATTAAATCCAAATTTTGCAGGGTCATGGTCGAATAAAGGTTTTCTCCATCTGTTATTAGAAGAAGATGATGAAGCAATAAAATCCTATGAAAGATGCATCAATCTTGACCCATCTATGCTTGTTGTATGGTATAATATGGGGGCTGCCTATATGAGAAAAAAAGATTTTAAGAAAGCTCTGGAATGTATTAATAGAGCCATAGAGCTTAATGATGAATACTATATGGCATGGGTAGCAAAAGCACAAATACTGGATATTTTAGGAAAAGAAGAAGAAAGCAAAAAATGCTTTATGAAAGCATATAGTATAAATCCAGAATATGTTTTGCAATTTATAAAAGCACTTAAACGTGGAAGAAATATGGTTTACACAAGCGGTATGGAAGCAAAGAAGAATTAAAAAAGCATTTATATGATATGCAATTTTAATGGCATGGAGATATTTAAGAAAATGATTGTGCCAGTTTCATCAGAATTTTTTCCAGAAAAAGCTGTCGTTGAGACTAAAAAATTATCCGAAATTTTTGGAAGCGAAGTTATAATCCTTTATATAATAGAAAAGAAAACATTAAAAAAATTTGAAATGGCTTCCAACACATTTTTTACATACCAGCAGAAAAAAAATTTTGAGGAAAAATTAATAAAAGAACAAAAAGAAATTGCAACTGATATTATAAAAAAAAGAATTAGAAGTAATATAAAAAAATTTGAAGAAAAGGTTGTTGTTGGAGAATATTCAGAAGAAATTGAGAAGGCAATAGAAGATTATAAAGCAACAATCGTTGTCACAGAATTTGAAAAATGGAATGTTCTTAAGTATCGTCTTCTTGAAAAATTAAAGCTCCCAATATGGGTGGCAGCGGGCGGCGGCGATGTCGTCGTTGGCGCCTGCTCAAATTTGGCACCGAATGTGAAAGTTCCAAAATTCGTAAAAGATTTTTCTGATATTACCAATCACAAAGCAATTTTGCTTTACATAATAGATATTGAGGATAGAGTGTTGGTTAATGAAAATGGGGAGAAAGTTAAAGCCAGCATTGATGAATTGAGAAGTAATGCAAAAAAATTTGCAGAGAGATACGAAAAAGTTGAGATAAGGGAAGGAATATTTGAAGAAGAATTGGTTAAATTTGCCGATGAAGTGAATGCCGGCTTGGTCGTAATTGGGAGAGAAATGAAAAAAAGAAGTATGAATAGAGAAGTGAGGAAAGATATTGCTGAAAATATTCATCATTCTGTCCTGTTTTTAAATTAATTCACAAACCTTTTTATTTATGAAATACATATAACAACATGGAAGAACTTGCTTCTTTATCATCAAAAGAACTGAGACAGGAGCTTGGTAAAGCAGAAGAGAAATATCATCAGCTTATTGAGAGAAGAGATGAATTGAATCAGAAAGCTAAATTAATTAGAGAAGAAAGAAACATGCTGAATGAAGAGAAAAAGAAATTGATAGAAGAGATGCAGAAAATAAAGGCTATGAGAAATGAAATTGTAAAAAAGATGAGAGAACATAAAAAATTGAGGAATGAATATCAACAGGATGCAAGACAGCTGATTGCCAAAAAAAGAGATCAGAAGAAAAAATTTAAGGACAATTCATTTCTGAAAGCCGAAGAGCTAAAAATCGAAATAAGAAGGCTTGAATATGAACAGGAAACTGTTCCAATGCCTCCAAAAGAAGAAGAAAAACTTATAAAGGAAATAAAAGAGAAAAAAATGGAATATGAAAAAGTCAAAAAAGAAGCAGAAAAGCAGAAAAAAGTGGAAATTGACTTAGAGAATCTTGATGAGGCAATAAACAAACTTTTTGAGATGGCAGATAAGGAACATGAAATGGTTGTAAAGTATTATAAAGAAAGTCAGGAATATCATAATAAATTTTTAAGTTTAGTCGAAGAAATAACAAAATTGATTAATGAGGCAAATGAAAAGCATAAACAATATTTAGAAATAAAAAGTAAGGCAGATGAATATCATAAAAAAGCTGTTGAAATGAGAAGCAAATTGATGGCTATAAAGAAAGAAAGAAAAAGCAGATATGAAAAAGCAATGAAAATGTTGGAAGAATTTAATATAAAAGCAAAGAAAATGAAGAATAGCCATGAACTGGAAGAATTTGTTGATAAAAACTTAGAAAAATTGAAGAAAGAAGGAAAGATATCAATTGGATTATAATGGCAACGATTGCAATAGTTGGTTTACAGTGGGGGGATGAAGGAAAGGGAAAGGTTACAGATTATTTTTCTGAACATGTTGACTGTGTTGTTCGCTATCAAGGAGGGAATAATGCAGGACATACTGTTGTCATAGGAGATAAAAAATATAAATTCCATTTAATTCCTTCTGGAGCCATTAGAGGTAAAAAAGTTGTTATTGGAAATGGTGTTGTCGTAAATCCAAAAATTCTTTTAGAAGAAATAGACATGCTAAAATCAAATGGAATTGATGTTGATTTAATGATTAGCGATAGAGCACATGTTATAATGCCATATCATATAAAAATGGATGGAATAGAAGAGGAAAGGCTTGGCAAAAAAAAGATTGGAACAACAAAGAGAGGCATAGGACCCTGTTATTCTGATAAAATAGCAAGAATGGGCGTAAGAATTGGAGATATTATTGATGAAAAAAAACTGAAGAAAAGGCTCGATAACTTATTTCAAATAAAAAAACCCATTTTTGAAACTTATGGAATAAAAATAAATAAAGATGAAATAATAAAGGAATACATATTGTATGGAAAAAAAATTTCTCCTTATGTTGGGGATACAATTTACTATCTCAACAGCATAATTGATGAAAAAAATGTTTTATTTGAAGGCGCTCAAGGATTTTTGCTTGATATAGATTATGGAACATATCCTTATGTCACTTCATCAAATCCAGTAGTTGGTGGAATATCAACAGGGGCAGGAATAAGCCCAAAAAAAATAGACAAAATTGTTGGCGTGTTAAAAGCATATTCAACTCGCGTTGGAATGGGAGCAATGCCAACAGAAGATAAAGGAAAAATTGGGGAATATTTGGCTAAGAAAGGGAATGAATTTGGAACAACAACAGGGCGTCGGCGCCGCTGTGGCTGGCTGGATATGGTGGCTGCAAAATATGCTGCGATGGTGAATGGAATAGATAAAATTGCCATAACGAAACTGGACGTTCTGGATGGTCTGGAAAAAGTGAAAGTCTGCACTGGTTATGAATATGATGGTAAATTTTATGACAGATTTCCTTCCTCGCCTGATATTTTAGAAAGAGTTAAGCCAATATATGAAGAATTTGATGGATGGGATGGTGTTGCTGGAAAGAAGAAATATGAAGATTTGCCAATAAAAGCGAGAAATTATATTGATTTCATTTCAGAAAAGTTGAATGCCGGCATAGCCATGGTATCAACTGGAGCGAAGAGAGAGGATACAATCATAATCCAATCTGATTAGCTATATCTTTCATTGCATTTAGAGATAATAGAAAAAATTCTTCTAAACTAAGTCCTAATTTTTCACAATATAAAATTTTCTCCCTACTTATTTTTCTTGCAAAAGATTTATCTTTAAATTTATTCTTCAATGTTTTAACACCCACTTTTGACAATTTTTTATCAGGCATTACAAGAGCTGCTGCAACTATCAACCCAGATATTGCGTCACTGGCTATTAAAGCATAATCAAGCTTTTTTTCTGGTTTATAACCTGTCTTTTCATTGTGCGCTCTTATTGCATTCAGTGCATCATCAGGTAAAAAATTTTTCAACATATCGGCAGCAACTTTTCCATGCTCTTCCATGTCTGTGAATTCATAATCTATGTCATGCAATAATCCAACAATTCTCCATTTCTCAGCATCTTCTCCAAATTTTTCTGCGAGTTTTTGCATTATCGCAGCAACGCTTATCATGTGCTTTTTTAAATTTTCATTCTTCACATTTTCAAAAAATTTCATTGCCTCATCATATTGCATAAAAGAATATCCCATTATTATATTTTTATTTTGCTTATTCAACTTTTTCTATTCTGCCACTTCTCCCTGTTGAAATTTGTAATTGATTATTCCATTCTTTTACCCATCCATCTATTATTTTAATCATTTGATTTATTTCCACTTTATCTATTTCATCATTCCATAAAGTTATCTGCACTTTGTTTCCATCAGCATCTTCTCCAACCAAATCACAAACTGTGGCAGTTCCTCCATATCTCCTTGTAACTTTTCTTGGTTCACTTTTTTCAACTATCTTCAAAACAATTTCATCAACATTTTTATTTGCCTTTAAATCAGATACCTTCATTTTATTCAAGCATAATAAACAGCAGATATTTAAAAGCAACGAATTTGATTGAAACAAAATTTTCCATCATAAAAACAGACATACTTATATACTGTGTCGAATTTTATTTTTGCTATATAATTAGTTGGGGATGGGATGGATGGCATAACCGACTTTCCGAATCTCTTGCCGAGAGAGAGCATAGTTAATCTACTCTGGATAATAACAATATCAGTGATTGTATTCATCATTTTCTTTTTATAAGTTTATGAAAAAATTGCTGTTAAAAAAAGCAAAAACGAAGAGACAGATATCTAATGTAATCATATTTCTCAATATTATAAAATATCTATTTGTATTTATCTTTATTCTATTTTTCCTTTTTTCTTATTTTGGTTCGTGGACGGAATTAGGGCTTGTGATGGGTCTTCTCAGCGTTGCATTGGGCTTTGCACTTCAAAAACCAATTACAAATATCGTTGCATGGATAGTTATTGTGATAAGAAAACCTTTTTTCATTGGTGATAGAATTGCAATAGACGGCTTGAAGGGGGATGTAAAAGACATTAGCATATCTTACATCTCTATAGAGGAAATAGGAGGAACAATTGGTGGGGAGGAAAAATCGGGCAGGATAGCAGTTGTGCCAAACTCAATAATATTTGAGAAAGAAATTCTGAACTATACTGCACAGCATGATTTCATTGTTGATGAAGTTAAAACAATCATTACGTATGAAAGCAATCTGGGAAAAGCAGAGAAAATTATCGCGAAAGTTGTTGAAGATATTATGTCTCCACTATGGGAAAATTTTCCCAAAAAAATTTCTAAAGAACCTCGCATAAGATTAAAATTCATGGATTCGGGAATAAATGTGATTGTTAGATATTATGTTCCTGCAGTTAGAAGGAATGAGATATCTACTGCTATAACGAGAGAAATATTTATCAGGATAAAAAATGCTGGGGATATAGAAATAGCATATCCTCACACAGAAGTGATTTTGAGAAAATAATTTTATTATTAAAAGCGGGCCCGAGGGGATTCGAACCCCTGATCTGCAGCTCCGAAGGCTGCCGCCTTCTCCGCTAGGCTACGGACCCTTATTACCAGCATATTCCTTCATATATTATTCCTTCTCTGTTTTTCAAAATTTTTCTTCCTTCTATAACAATCTTATTTTTCATGTTTCTAAAATCTATGTCTTCAAATTCTTTCCAATCTGTCATAATTATGCATGCATCTGCATTCATCAAAGCTTCTTCAACACTATTACAATATTTTATATCAAAAATCTTCTTCATGTTTTCCATAGCCATTGGGTCATAAGCCCTAACATTTGCTCCTTTTTTAATAAGCTCCTTTATTACAGGAATGCTTCTCGATTCTCTTATATCATCTGTATTTGCTTTAAATGCAAGCCCCAAAACAGCTATTTCTTTGCCTTCTATACTCATATATTTTTCAAGCAATTTTATCAAACGTAAAGGTTGCTCATCATTTATTTCTAAAACAGCATTTATTAATTTCATATCATAACCAAGTTTTTTTGCTCCAGATGCAATAGCCCTCAAATCTTTTGGGAAGCAGGAGCCGCCAAACCCGGCGCCAGCATTCAAAAAATATGGAGAAATACGATGGTCCATAGAAACACCTTTCATAACATCATAAACATCTATTCCCAAAATTTTTGCCAAGTTTCCAATTTCATTTGCAAACGATATTTTTGTTGCGAGAAATGAATTGCTTGCATATTTTATCATTTCTGCAGTCGTCGGATTTGTTACCATGATTGGAGCTTTTATAGGGGTATATAATTTTTTTAATATTTTTTCCCCTCTTTCATCAATAACTCCAATTATTATCCTGTCGGGATTCATAAAATCATGCAATGCCATTCCCTCTCTTAAAAATTCAGGATTCATTGCAATGCTTATTTTATCAGAATATTTTCTTACAATGGGGAGTAAAATTTTTTCTGTTGTTCCAGGAAAAACTGTGCTTTTTATGATTATAAGTCCATCATCCAAATTCTTTGCTACATTTTCCACTGCCTGCTTAACATACTGTAAATTTATCAAGCCAGTTGGCAATGATGGTGTTCCCACACATATAAAAACAATGCTGTCTAAATTTTCATAGTTTGTTGTTGCATTTATCCTATCAAAATTTTTTTTAATTAGTTCCTGTAATCCTTCTTCATATATTGGAGCTATACCATGTTTTATTTTATTTATTTTATTTTCATCTATGTCTATAAACTTGACTTTGTTGCCAAATTCTGCAAAAGAAATCCCTGTTGTTAAACCAACATATCCTGCCCCTATAACACTTATATCCATGATTGTAAATGTGATGCATTATAATAATTTTAATCCATTGCTCTTTCTACCAACTCAAGCATATCAATAATATTTCCGTATTTTTTTAGATGAGCATAGCATTCAGGAGATGCTGTAACAATTGTAGCATTTTTATTCTTTGCTTCTTTTATTAAATCTTTGGCAAGCATTTTTGCTTCATCTGGGAAAGCTCTTTCAAATTCAATTCTTCCTCCACAGCATTTTGGTGAGTCAAATTCAACAATCTCACCAATTTTTTTTATAATGCTTCTCCCATCAATCCCAAGGTAAGAAAGCTCAGGTGGCTCATGATATATGTATCTTCCTCCAATATAATTTAAATTAAATTTTTTCAATTCATCAAAAATATGGCTAACTTTGAAATCATGGCTAAAAAATTTCATGCAATCACACTCATAAAAAATTATTTCTTTTACTCCTGCCTCTCTGAAATTCTGCAAAATTTTTTCAATTATGTTATTTTTTCTTCCAACTCGCTCTATGGCGGCTCCGCATCCGCCATAATATGGGCTTGCGTCTATTAATGAAGAAATTTTTTTTATTGCCCCAATTTCCTTTGCCTGCATTCCTGCAAATATTACTTTTTCTCCTTCTGGCTTTTCGTTTATTGATTGCAATTCTTCAATGAGTTTTTCGTGAGCTGGTAGCAATTTTTTTAAGTCGTGGCGGGCTGCTTTTATTATATCTGTTATTTTTATTAGAGAAGGACATGTTGTCTCACATATCCTGCATAAAGGGGTTTTTTGAAGGGCTTCAATGATTGAGTTATCTTCTTTTATTTCTCCAGTTAAAAGACCGTAGGCAATCATTATTTTTCCTTTTGGTCCATCAACTTCCTTTTTTGTTAAATGATACAATGGGCATAATTTTTTACAAAAGCCACAACCTGTGCAACTTAAAATTTCATCACGATATTTTTCAAGCATTTTATCTATACCTCAAATTTGTTATTATACTTCCTTTCCATTCCATCATCTTGCCTGGATTCATTATATTTTTTGGATCTATGGCATCTTTTATTTTTTTCATTATATTTAAATTTTCTTTAACCATCCACGGAGCTTTTGATATGCCAATCCCATGTTCTCCACTAACGATGCCACCTAAATTATAAACAACTTTATATATTTCATCAACAACTTTCTCCGCCTTTTTCCATTGCTCTTTATCTTTCGGATTTATCAATATCTTTGTATGCAAATTTCCATCACCAGCATGTCCATAAGTTCCAATTAAAATATTATATTTTTTGGATAATTCCTGAAAAGATTTTACGGCATCTGGTATTTTTGAAATGGGGACAGCCATATCATCTGCGAGAGAGACAGAAATCTTATCCTTTCCATATCTTGATAAAGAAGGTAGAACACCTTTTCTTCCTCTCCACAATTTTTCCATTTCTTTTTCATCATCAGTAAATTCTACTTTTTTTGAACCACTTTCCTTGCATATCCTCACTATTTTTTCCATATCTTCCTTTATTTCCCGCCTTTTTCCGTCTTTTTCTATAATAAGGATGGCTTCTGTATCCGGTAATCCAATTTTCATTGATTTATTCACTGCCTGTATGCAAATTTTATCCATTATGTCCAGAGCTGAAGGAATAATACCAGAAGATATTATATTTGCAACTCCTTTTCCAGCATCATAAAGACTGTCAAAAGATGCCAAAGCAACTCCTCTTTTCTCAGGCAATGGAGATATTCTCAATGTTGCTTCTGTTATTATTCCCAATGTTCCTTCGCTCCCAACCATCAAGCGTTCAATTTGATAACCAGATGCATTTTTCAATGTTGAAGTCCCTATCCTGTAAATTTTCCCTGGAGGAAAAACAACCTGCAAACCAAGAACATAATCTCTTGTCGCGCCATATTTTATTGCCCTCATTCCAGATGCATTTGTAGCTATCATGCCTCCAATAGTGCATACATCACCACTTCCTGGTGAAGGGGGAAAGAAAAAACCATATTTTTTTAGTTCGTTATTCAATTGTGCATATATCACACCTGGCTCAACAACGCAATAAAGATTTTCTATCCTGACTTCTTTTATTTTATCCATTCCAGCCATATCTAAAATAATCCCTCCTTTTATTGGAACAGCCTGCCCCGATAAAGCTGTTCCTGCTCCTCTTGCAATAATTGGCATGCCATATTTATATGCAATTTTGACAACTTCTTTAACATCATTGGCATTTTTTGGTTTAACAATCACATCTGCCACAGCATGATGTATACTCGCATCAAAACCATAAGCATATTTGCTTGCATTATCATAAAAAACTTTATTTTTTCCTAAGTTGTCTTCAAGCTCTTCTATAATATCCATAGTGGTAAAGAATATTTCATTTATTAATTTATCACAAAAATTGCCAGTATGAAAATGCGAATATCATTATCAAAATAAGGCATACAATGCTTGAAATAAGCCCGGTTTTTATCAAATTTTTTTGTGATATGTAACCAGAAGAATATGCAATTGCTATTGAAGGTGTGGATATAATCAGAACAAAAGAAACGCCACCCGCCATTGCTATGGACATGACAGCTATAACAGGATTTATTCCTGCAGAAACCAGCATTTCAAAGCCAATTGGAAGCATGGTTGCAACAGCAGCAGTATTACTCATTAAATTTGTTAAAAAAATTGTTATGAAAATTACAGAAAATAAGATGAGCCATTTATTATCTCCAAAGAAAGGAACAATGTTGCCAGCAAGCCAGGAGGCGGCGCCCGTCGTCGCCAGACTTTTTCCCATTGTTATCGCTCCTCCATAAAGCATTATTATACCCCATTGAACTCTCCGCTCAATGTCATTCCAATCCACGAGATTCAATAGGAATAAAGCGGAAGAAGCAAGAAGCGCTATGACCGCTATACCTATGCTGCTTGAAAAAAATATCCATAAAATTATCGTTATTGCATAAACAAGTAAGACTTCCTTTTCCTTTAACATCATTTTTCTTGAAATATCTTTTTGCAGAATGTCTATTACATGACCAATGCTTTTTATTTTAGGAGGATACATATAAATGATTATTATGAAGAGGACAGGCAATGCAACAAAAACAACAGGCAATGCATATTTCATCCAGCCCACAAATGTAAGGTTGTAGCCCATCTCTCCAAGAAATGCTATGCTTAAAGGATCTCTCGCCCCTCCAAGTAATGTTCCCCAGCTTCCTATGGAAGTTCCATAAGCCATGGCAAGCATGGATGCAACACCAAAATTACTTTCTTTTGGAATTGCTTTTAATGATAGCAATATGGTTATTAAAATTGGTAGCAATAAAATGGCTACAGCATGGGATAACATTATGAAAGATAAAATAGCTCCAGTGAGCATGATTCCAAAAATAAATGTCTTTCCATTCTTTCCAAATATGCGGAGCAATTTTAATGCAAATCTTTTATGCAAACCATATTTTTCCATTGAAGCGGCGAGAATAAAAGAAGCAAGAATAAAAAATACAGCTCTATTACCAAAATTCGCAAAAACATCTTTTGCTGGCATTATACCAAATAAAGGTTGTAAAGCCATTATTAATATGCCTGTTGCTGCAATTGGTATCGCATTTGTTATCCATAAAATTACAGCCATGGCAAGTATTCCAAACATTATTTCCCCTTCTTTTGTCAATCCATCTGGAGATGGAATAACAATTGCCAATACAATTGCAAGGAGTGCTATTGAAATATAAATTTTTTTCATTCTTGAATAGAGAGAAATATAAAATAAAATACTTTCTTTTATTATGAAAAATCGACACATGCTGAATAAAAAGGAAGCAAAAAAGATAATAAATGAAATTGAAAAAACGCTGGAATGTAAAATAGATGGATCAATAGAAATAGCAGAATATAAGAATATGAAATTTTTATTTATCGATAGAAAATTATATGGAATGATTGTAAATGGGCATCCATTCCTGAATGTTTTGGGATTGAAAAAATATAAGGCAAGAAAAAAATTTGTTGTTGTTGATGATGGAGCAATAAAATATATTTTAAATGGTGCCAACATTATGGCGGCTGGCGTAACAGATGCTGATGAAGATATAAAAATAAATGAAATTGTGTGGGTTAAGGATTGTCGTGGTTTGCCTCTTGCCATTGGGAAAGCATTGATGGATGGAAAAGAAATGAAGGAAGCAAAAAAAGGAAAAGCAGTTGAAAACATGCATCATATAGGAGATAAAATATGGAAGATGGCAACAGGCGAGAAAACCTAAAATTTTTTAACTTCTGTTCATTCAGGAATATGCTTCACATCTACAACACACTTACAAGAAAAAAAGAACCTTTTATTTCAATGGAAGATGGTATGGTAAAAATGTATGTTTGTGGGATGACTACATATAGCGATGCTCATATAGGGCATGCTCGCACCTATGTTGCTTTTGATATTATAAGAAGATATTTAGAATATAAAGGTTATGAGGTTTTTTATGTTCAGAATATAACAGATATAGATGATAAAATAATCAATGCTGCAAATGAAAAAAATATGGATGCTCTAAAATATTCATCCATTTATGCAAAAAGATGCCTTCATGACATGGAAAAAATTGGAATAAGACCTGCAAATTTATATCCTAAAGCAAGCGAACATATTAAAGAAATGGTTTCAATGGTTGAAAAACTTGTTGAAAAAGGATATGCCTATGTTTCTAATGGAGATGTCTATTTCAGTGTTGAAAAATTCAAAGATTATGGAAAGTTATCAAAGCAGGATATGAAGCAAATAAAAGCAGGAGCAAGGATAAAGCCAGGCGAGAAAAAAAGGAAGCCAGAAGATTTTGCTTTATGGAAAGCAGCGAAGATAGGAGAGCCAAAATGGAATAGCCCGTGGGGCGCCGGGCGGCCGGGCTGGCATATTGAATGCTCTGTTATGAGTGCAAAGTATTTGGGCATGCCTTTTGATATACATGGAGGGGGACAGGATTTGATTTTTCCTCATCATGAGAATGAGATTGCTCAAGCTGAATCTGCTTATGGAAAAAGATTTGTAAATTATTGGCTTCATTCTGGTTTGCTTAAAGTAAGTGGAGAAAAAATGAGCAAGTCGTTGGGGAATATAATAAACATTAGAGATGCCTTAAAACAATGGGATGCAGAAGTTCTTCGGTTCTTTTTTGCATCAGTTCATTATAGAAGCCCTGCAGATTTTAATGAGAGAGCATTAAAAAATGCAGAAAATTCTTTAAAAAGGATAAAGGTAATGAAGGAAAATCTGGAAGCAATGGCTGGAAAAGATGAAAATTTTGATGAAAGCGAATTAAATATGAAAGAAAAAAATTATTTGAAAGCTATCGAAGAATTTAAAAACAACTTTGAAAAAGCAATGGATGATGATTTTAATACACCAAAAGCAATAGAAG
>JAGGSX010000088.1 GCA_021158865.1 Thermoplasmata archaeon | reverse complement strand
GCATTATTACGATACAGGAATAAAAGCAATAGAAGGATTGGAATATTAACGTTTTCACTTCAACACAGAAATTAAAGCTACATAAATGAGATTAACATATTTATATTAAAAATTTATTAGGTTCTATGCATGTGCAAATGACATTTACAGATTTCTTCCACTGGGCACAGAATGAAGTTAAAAAAGAAATAGAGAAAAGAGTGCAAGATGAAGACATGAAATATGCATTGGCTGGTGGAAAGATGTTAAGGCCTGCTATGTTACTCCTTTCTTTTAGAGCATGCAATGGAGAAAATGAAAGATATTCAAGAGCATTGGAAAGCGCAGTTGGTGTTGAACTTGCCCATTCCGCAAGTTTAATTCATGATGATATAATGGATAAAGATATAGAAAGACGCGGAAAGCCCGCTCTGCATGTAAAAAAAGGCATAGGAGTAGCAATTCTTACAGGGCATAAAATGATAAACATGGCTTTTAGAATATCTTTAAGTCATAGTAGAGAAGATGCAGAAATATTTTTGGATACGTGGAATGAAACCCTTATAGGTCAGCTAAAAGATATAGATTTTACAGCCCATCTGGAGGATATAATCAGGGGAGAAAGCCCAGAAAATCTGATAAGAGAATACTTTAGAATAATAAAAATGAAGACGGCTTCACTATTTGCAACAGCCTGCAGGGCTGGCGCCATTGAGGCGGAGGCAAGCAAAGAGCTGAGAATGCATATGAAAGAGTATGGAAGGGAAGTTGGCATAGCATATCAACTTGCAGATGATTTTGTGGATTTGGTGGAAGGAAGAATGGAGGAAGGGGTAATTTTACCCATAATAAAGGTTTATGGAAAAGTTGACGACGCAATAATTCAGAAAATCGAGGATGGCAACCTCATTAAAGAAGCATTGAAAAAAAATGGTTCAAGTTTGAAAAAAATTTACGTAGAAGAAATAAGAAAACATGTTTTAAGAGCCAAAGAACTTGCATCTTCTCCTTTAATCAAAGAGAGTATTTATAAAGAATTGCTGAAAGAAGCCCCAGGATATATTGTGAATGCAATGACAAAAAGCATAAAGGTGATAGTTTAATGGGTATAGAGAAGAAGGGAATGCTTTCTCCATTTACACTATTTACTTCAATAATAACTGGTGGATTTTTTCCTTTACTTGGCTCATTTTTTGCAAAAGTTGTTGTTTCTGATATAAATATATACTGGACTGGAGTGATTTTAACCTCCATTGGAGGATTTTTAACCCATTATTTCCTTGCCCATACCATACATGATTTATATCACATAAAAATTGAAAAAAGAGTAACATTGAGCAAAAAAATGCTCAAAATTCTTTTCTTGATAACATCTGCCATTCTTTTATTCATAGCATTTTATTTAACATATTATACTGGATGGCCCGTTTTGGCTTTTGCTTTTATAGGAGCTATAGCAAGCATGTATGCAGAAGGTTTGATACATCATGAATTTCAGATGGCAATTGGGGCAATGTTTTTGGTTATCGGCTCCTTCTATGTTCAGCTTGGGTATGCAATGCATGGAAATGCTGGAGAAGTATTCAAACTAACGAAAGCATGGATTGAAGTTGCATTGCTTTCATTATTTGCTTTTTTCAGTCAGTATGGTTGGCTTTTATTTTATCGTCTTGATGACTATGGATGGAGCACAAAAAAAAGAAACGAAAGCATACTGATAACAAAAACTGGCTTGATTTTTTTGGTTATTTTATTTGCTTTACATGTTATGTGGCATTGAACGCTCTTTCTTTGAGCCTTTTCTTTTCAAAAAAGAAAAGCTTCGGGAAAAGAAAACTGGTACATTTTAGGATGAAGCCTTTTTTAAAGGGCTCATGAAAAGGCTCAAGGGTTCATGACCCAAAAGATAGAAATTTATAGAAAATTTTGTTTAGGGATATGATGCAAAAAATGATTGATAGAAGCGAGGAAAGAAATGCAAAAATAGGTGTCATTTCAGACAGTCATGACAATATGGATGCAATAAAAGGAGCTGTTTCTTTTTTTAATGAAGCAGAAGTTGATTTGGTTATCCACGCTGGAGATATAATATCTCCATTTACAGCAGATGAATTTGAAAAACTAAATTGTGATATGCTGTTGATATATGGAAATAATGATGGTGACAGACTGTATTTAAAAGATAGATTTGAAGGTATTGGCAAATTTTATAGAGACCCATATATTGGGGAGTTATATGGAAAGAAAATTGCTGTAACTCATATTCCAGCCATTGTTGATGCTCTTGCAGAAAAAAATGATATTGTTATATATGGGCATACTCATTATAAAGATTTGAGAAAAGAAAAAGGTCTAATACTCAATCCCGGAGAAAGCTGTGGTTATTTAACCGGCATAAAAAGTGTGGCATTGCTTTATCCAAAGCAGATGGACGCCAAGATATTTGATATAGGATAAGTTTTTATACTTCTTTATTTTTATATTTGGAGGTAAAAATGAAGAAAAAGAAAATAGTATTTGGGGTATTTGTGGTGGCTATAGCTGTGATGATGATTCTATCAGGGATACCTGCTGCAAATGAAACAAAAGGAAGCACTCCATCATGGATGAAAAATGTAGTAAAATTGCCAGTTAAAATGATAGAACTTGGAAAATCTGTGGCCACGGCAGGCGATGGAAATGTTCTGGTGAGTGATGGTTCAGAATATGATGATGTCATGCCTGGTATTACTACAGATGATAAAGGAAATATCGTAGTAACTTGGACGCAACAACAAGGAATACTGGTCGCGGAGATTGCATATGCTTACTCTTCTGACGATGGACAGACATGGGCATCTTTTGCAACCCAAGGGGGTGAATTGCTTACACATTCCGACATATCATGGCAGGATTGTAAGACATATACGGGCTTATACGGCGTTTATCTTGATGAATTAAATAACTATATGGGCATGTATACAATAGAGGATGTAACTGACCCAACAACATTCCAAGGAATGTACTGGACATCAGAAGCACCCGAATTAATATATGCATGTGTTGCTGACAATACATATCTGGAAGGACAATATCATGATGTTGATGGACCAGCCTGCATGTATATTTTCCACGAAATATATGATGTGTATGATATACCTGCATGCCCAGTACAGATGATAGCAGATATAGTTGGAGGAAGTGGCGAGTCAACATTCGATGGACAGAGTCATTTGGTTACTGCACCAGCAGACAATCCTGATATGACGGGCGTTAACATGGATGTGCATTATGTCTGGGATTATTACAATGAAACATTGGAGAACTACCAGATAGTATGGAAGAAAATAATACCCGTTGAAGGTGACACCGACTCAACAGATATAGAATTCACGCCTTATCAGCAATATATAGATACGGGAAGGGACCCAGCTATTTCAAAATCTGGAGATAATGTTGTTATAGTTTATATGAACAATGATAACACAGATGGAGATTGGGACATAAAATGTGCATACAGCAATGATGATGGGGCTACATGGAGCACAAGCACTATAACAGAACAGCATCCCATGGATGAAACAAATCCTGATGTCTACATAGCTGGAAATAATGTTTATGTGGTATATGTGAGCGATGGAAATCTCTATCTCGTAAAGTCTGAGAACGGCGGCGCAACTTGGGGCGAGCCAAAACAGATAAACGATGTTGATGGTACTGTTGTTGCAGAGCCAGGATGTGTTGATGTATATGAAGCAGGGATAGTATGGGAAGATAACAGAAACGGAAACATAGACATATACTATGCACCTCTTTCAGGAGCAGCTCGCTTACAGATAAGCATATCTGGAGGATTTGGTATCACAGTTCATATCGAAAATATAGGAACAGAAGCAGCAGAAAATGTACCATGCAGCATCGAAATCACAGGTGGTTTGGTAATAATGGGCAAATCAACAGAAACAACAGTTACAATAAATCCAGGAGAAAGTGTAGATGTAAAAGCAATGCCAATTGGAATTGGTCCTGTTACAGTAACAGTTAATGCAGGAAGCGCAAGTGCAACAGCAAAAGGCTTTATTTTAGGACCATTTGTTCTGGGCTTGAAATAAGTCTTCTTTATCCTTTTTTATGATTTATGTAATTGGAATTGGTCCATCTGAATTGGCAACTGGTCTGTTTTTGATTGAAAAAGAATATGATGTTACCATAATTGAAAAAAATGATAATATTGAGAGCACTCCATGTGGAGAAGGATGTGATATAAATTCAAGTTGATAAAAACATATTATATTGAAAAAGCTATGTTACATTCATTAAAATGGGGATGGTAATCACCAAAATGATTATATATCCATGAATATTGTAGAAGCATGATTTGGATAGGAATTGCAATTTTGATATTCTTTTTGGTTATAATTATTCTTGCATCTGCAATAAAAATTGTTCGTGAGTATGAAAGAGGCGTTATTTTCCGTTTGGGCAGGCTTGTTGGAGCTAAAGGACCTGGCTTATTTTTTATAATACCAATGTTTGATAAAATGATTAAAATTGATTTGAGAGTTCATGTTCTTGATGTTCCTGTTCAAGAAGCAATAACAAGCGATAATGTTCCTGTAAAAGTGAATGCTGTTGTTTATTTTCGAGTGATGAATTCTGAAGATGCTGTTGTAAAAATACAGAATTTTTTGCAAGGAACAAGCCAGATGGCTCAAACAACATTAAGAAGCATAATTGGTCAAGTAGAGCTTGATGAATTGCTGAAAGAAAGAGAAAAAATAAATCAAAGGCTGCAGTCAATTTTGGATGAAGCTACCGATGCATGGGGAGTTAAAGTAACTGCTGTGGAAATAAAAGATGTTCAGATTCCAGAGGGAATGCAACGGGCGATGGCAAAGGCGGCAGAAGCAGAAAGAGAGAGAAGAAGCAGAATAATAATGGCAGAAGGAGAATTACAGGCAGCAGAAAAATTGACGCAAGCAGCAAAAATAATAAGCAGTCAGCCATCTGCATTGCAGTTGAGAATGCTACAAACTCTGACAGATGTTGCAAGTGAGAAAACAACGACAATATTCCTACCATTCCCAATTGAATTCCTTAAGGCATTGACTGGAAAAGAAAAGAAATAAAAGGATTCATTCAAATATTGAACATATATATTTTCATATCAACTTTCTCACTTTTTCCATTTTCAGCATAAGCTTCAATACTTATTTTATATTCTCCTCTTGCCTTTTCATTCCATTTCCATTCATAAGGCTTCGTTGTGTAAGATGCCTTCAATTCATCATTTACATAAAAATTAACTTTTGTTATTTTTTTTGCTGGTTCGCTTGTAACATTCGCTTTTATTGTTATTCCCCCAATACAAATTGTTTTATTCATGAAAGATAGAAATGGACCAAAATTAAATAGATAGATGCCATGTTTTGGTTTTTCTATATTTATAGTTATATTTATCTTTTCATTCGGTTCTTTTATTTTTACCTGTGGGTCTCCAAATAAATTTGTTTCATAGTATGTCCATCTCATCCCATTTTCATTTATACGCCATACATTATCTTCTTTGGAATAATGATTTGCTCTCCCTATCTCTTTTATATCTTCCTGAAATAGTCCTTTGAAGAAAGATAAATCATATCTTTCTCCCGGGGAATCAATGCTGTCCTCTCTTCCTAATCCATAACGAGCATTCATAACACATGCAAATGCTCCGTATTTGCCAGTCGTCAAATGTTCTGCAAAACAATCGTCTTTATAATAATTATCGTCGGGATACCAATTGTCAAATGAACCAGCAAGGCATGTCTGAGAGTAAACAAAAAAGAAATTAGTATTGTTAAGCCTTTTTAGGTCAGAATTATGTAACTTTAATCCATAAGTAGTCCATCCATGCCCATCATGATTAACAATGTTAACACCTTTATTCAAAACAGGGATTAAATCATTTTTATCCCAATATTTGTTTTTGTCATACATTGTAGTTATATTGTATATCGGAGGAATATATTTTTTAACTGCATCTTTATGATTTCCGCCCCATTCTGCATCCCCTCCAAATCCAAGATGCTCGCCGAGCAACAAAACTTGAATTGCACTGTTATCATTGTTCTCCTCATAAGAAATTGTCTTATTTATTATATTATTTGCTTCCTCAATGCTATCAACACAAGCTCTTCCCACCCATACTTCCGCATACAAATCTGCTTCATCTTGATTACCAGCATTGTTGCCACTTGCATTTTCACCCCATTTTCCATCCATGTCATTGTTGTAATTCCCATCTAAACAGGCATAATAAACATCGGAAGGGATATATGCCTCCAGCTCGTCGCCGCCGAGCGGCAGCCCATGGCATGTTGCATATAAATAGCGCGGAGGGATTATATCGCTACTTTTATTCATTTTGTCTCCATCTCCTCCAAGTAAAATATAGTCAACTCCCCAATTTTTATATGCATATCTTATAAAATTTCTTATTTTTGCTGGCGTGTCATTGAATAATGGAGTTGAATTCCAGTAAGAAGGATTGTTTATAATGTCCTCAACATTTTCAATTTTTGTTTTTATTCCATGGCTTTCTTTATAATCTGCAAGTCTTTGAAAAGCATTCCTCAATTTTTCATTTGTTATTATTAGATATTCATATTCCTGCATGCTGTTTTTCAATGGATAGCTGTCAGCGATCCAAGGGTTATCGACATATTGCTTCACCCATTCTTTATCTTCTTCAAACCCTCTATATAGTGGCGACATTGAACCTTTTTTCAATTTTATCTCTAAATTCATGTTTTTGTAGTAATATAACCTTCCTTTTTCATAAACTACAGGAAAAATATTCATAACCAATATCTTATAGCCCCTCAATTCATAAATTCCAACTTTTTTATATGGTTTTGTTTTTGCATCATAATTTGCAAAACCTCCAAGATTTTTTCCTCCAATTATTAACGGATGTGCCTGTTTTAAAACAAAAGAATCAATATAATTTTTTTTGCCCCTCACTATTATTTTATCGATGTTTTTTTCTGGGGGAATCAATATATGCAAATCTTTTACAGGTAGCAACATGCCGTCTATACTATAATTGCCGCAACCTTTTACATAAACAGCAGTTTCATTTTTTTGATGGATTATACTCACCTTTTCAAATGTAAATTTAAAATGCATCTCATCAGCGTTTGTTGGTTTTGCCGGCAATGCTAAAAAAAATGTAGCAACCATTATTAAAGCAATTAACTTTCTCATAATTTGAAATAGAATAAAAGAATATAATTTTTTGGCTATCTTACTTTTTCTGCTCCTTTTCCTTTATTTCTTAAGCCCCTTCCCTTTTTTCCTGCCGATGTTCTTCCTCTAAATACTCTTCCTTTCTCATTCATTATCCAATTTATGTGCTTATCATTTACAATTGAAGGATGGCTTTTATCCACTAAAATAACTTCATAGTAATGATATCTTCCATCCTTACCGACCCAATATGAATTCAAAACTTCCATATTTGGATATTTTCTTGCAACTCTTTCCTCAGCTATCCTTTTTATTGATTTTTTAGGGGTTATTTTGTTAACACCCATTCTTGATGGTTTCCTTCCTTTATTTGGTCTCTCTTTCCTCCTCCCGCCTTTTCTCACTCTTGCTCTTACAATAACAAAACCCTGCTTTGCTTTATAGCCTAATGCTCTGGCTCTGTCAGGGCGCAAAGGCTTATCAACTCTTTCTATTGCTCCGCCTGCCCTATATTCAATCAGGCGGCGCCATTGCGGACTGTTGTATTCTGTTACAGGCTTTTTCCATGCAAGTCGGAGATATTGATATAATCCTTTCATCTCAAAAGGAAAATGAAAGTGCTATATAAAATTTTAGCAAATATCATTGTCTCCGCAAGTTAGCCAGAAGTTATTAGCACGCTGTTTGCTTTTCATTCCATTTTCGGTATCTATTTCTAATAGAGAGAGAAATCAAGGACGTTATTGCCTCATCATTTTTGTGGATTGAAGCTGATTAAAAAAGATTTTATAAAAATAGAAACGTTAATAATTTTATAATGAAGGATAAAAAAGAGATTGCAAAATTGATTTACAAGGAATTAGAAAAAGGAGATATTGAGTTAACACTGTCTCTAATTTCAAAGAAACTTGAGAAAGAAAAAACGGGTAAACTTCAACTTACCAAAACACCTTTGCTTAATTCAATAGGGCGGGAGTTAGGTAAATTATTGGTTAATGAGGATTGGAAATTTGAAAGATTAATGAAACTTTGGAGAAAGGGGGAAAGAGATGAAAGATTGATTGCGATAAGTGCTTTAGGAACAATAAGCAAAGAAGATTATGAGAATACAAAACAATTTGTTCTGGAAGTTTTAAATGATATTTCTGATTGGGAAATATGTGACCAGTTGGCTTTAAGAGTTGTTGTAAATTTAGCAGTCGAGAATCAGAGAGAAATATTCTCTTTGATGCATGGATGGATAAAATCAAAGAATAAATGGATTAGAAGATTAGCAATAGCAACAATCCCACCGTATATAAGGGCAAAAAAGACAGAGTCAAAAATTTGCTTTGAACTTTTAGACAGAGTTATGAAAGAAAAAGATAAGAGTGTTAAGAAAGCAATTGTCTGGGCATTAAGAGAAATTACAAAGAAAAATCCAGAGGCAGTTTTTGAATTTCTGAAGAAATGGGCAAAAGTCGACGATAAAAACACAAAGGGGATAATCAAAGAAGGGATGAAAAAATTGCCTAACAATGAACAAGAAAAATTAAAGTCTTTGATAGGGGAGTCAAAATGGAACTCTTTGGATTCAAAGTGAAGGTTGTTTTTCTTATTTCAAATAATGATGTGCTTGCATATTCATGGCACTACACTGATAGAAAAGCTCTCAAGCATATTGAAAAAATAATAGAATTTCACAATCTTTCAGGGAAGATGATGGAATCTGCAAAGCTTGAAAAATGGCTCAAAGAAAAACTCGAAGATGTAATTATCGGGGAAGAAAAATTTTCTCTGCCAGAATTTAACTATGCGAATAAGAGGGTTTATGAGGAAATCCTGAAGATTAGAAAGGGGGAAATTTTAACTTACTCTGATATCGCAAAATACTCTGGCATTAAATTTCCACAACTTCTTATCGCTCTTATGAGAAATCCATTTCAGATTTTAATACCATGTCATAGACTATTAACCAAAAAAGGAACTTTGATGGGTTTTTATCCTTTAGGCATAGAGGTTAAGAAAAAACTACTTGAAATTGAAGGGATTAAAATATGATAAAAGTGATAAAAATCAAGGCAAAGAGAGCTTTCAATCCATCCAAAATACCTGGTGCAAAGTATGTCATAAACCAATACATTGGCTGTCAGATAGCATGTTCCTATTGTTATGCTAAATTTGTAAGTAGATGGTATAATTATGGAGAATGGGGTGATTGGGTAATTGTTAAAGAGAATATGCCCGAGCTTGTAAAAAATAAATATTTAAAAGGAAAGATATATATGAGTAGTATTAGCGATGCATATCAGCCGATAGAAGCAAAGATAAAATTGACAAGGAAAGTTCTGGAAAACATGAATAAGAATATAGAGTTGGTGATACTTACTAAATCTTCGCTTGTTTTAAGAGATATTGATATATTTAAGGAATTTAATGATATTGAGGTTGGGTTAACCATTAATGGATTTAACAACAAAATCAAAAGAGAAATAGAGCCTTTTTCCTCGACTCATAACAAAAGAGTGGAAGCATTAAAAAATCTTCATAAAAATGGAATAAAAACTTACGCTTTTATATCTCCTATAATTCCCGATTTGGTAGATGTTGGAAATATAATAGATGAGACAAAAGATTTTGTTGACTACTATTGGATGGAACTTCTGAATTTGAAGGTGAGTGGAAAAGAATTTAAGAACTGGTTAAAACAAAATTACCAAAGTGCCTATGAAATATTAAATGAGAAACCAAAATTGGAAAGTTATATGGAGAAAATTGTTGATGCTGTTAAAAGAAAAAATGTTAATATCAAAGGCATAAGCATTAATTATTCAAAAATCGTAAAATGTTGTGATAGAAATGGTAATAGTAAATGAAATTCAAGTTAAATCAATCCTGAATAAGCATAAGAGGAGAGATGATTGGTTTTTAGATGATTACTCAATAAATCCTTATTCTGGGTGTTTGTTTAATTGCATTTACTGCTATATAAGAGGGTCGAAATATGGAGAAAATATGGCTAAAACTCTATCTGCAAAGATAAATGCTCCTGAAGTTTTAGAAAAGCAGCTGAAAAGAAGGGCAAAGAAAAGAGAATATGGAATTATTGCTTTATCAACATCAACTGAACCTTATCAAAAAATAGAAGAGAAATATAAAATAACAAGAAAGCTACTCGAAATTATTTTAAAATATAGATTTTCTGTTCATATTCTAACAAAATCTACCTTGGTTTTAAGAGATTTAGATTTACTTAGAGAGATAGATAAAAATGCAATATTGCCAGAAGATTTGAAAGATAAGATAAAAGAAGGGGTGATTATCAATTTTTCAATCTCGACATTAAATGAAAAATTGGCAAAACTTATTGAGCGAGGAGCACCAAAACCAAAGAAAAGATTGGAAACAATGCAAAAATGTAAAGATGAAGGATTTTTAGTCGGCATTTCTTACATTCCTGTTCTGCCATTTTTGTCTGATTCTAAGGGACAGCTGGATGAAATGATAAAAACAGCAAAAAATTATGGAGCAGATTTTGTGATTGTTGGCGCACTGACTTTATTTGGAAATGGATCAGCAGATTGTAAAACTCTATATTATAAATTTTTAGAAAAACATTATCCAGAACTTGTTCCAAAATATCGGAATTTATACAAAATCTTTTTTGCTCCCCCAAAAGAATATCAGAAAAAACTTGAAGAAAGATCAAAGAAGTTGTGCGAAAAATATGGAATTAAAAACAGAATTATCTGAGCATAGAATAGATTTTTCCAAAATTATCTATTAAATGAAAGATATTGCAATGAAATTGGTATTAGAACAGAAGTAAATAGCAACCAGCTATTCAATCAGAATTTGATAAAAAAATATATTCCAAAAATTTTAATAAGAATAAGTAAGAAAAATTTCTCAATATTATTGTAAATTTGCTTCCAAGCTGCCACCTATCCATCGATAATAGTGGAATTATTTAAAATTTTGTTTATTTGCCTTTGCCATAAATCTTTCCAGAAATTTTTCATGAATTTTATACGCTTCATTTCCATACAAAACAAGCTTCACATTCATCTCACAATCACAATTTTTCAAAAAATTTATTATTGCTTTTATTGCCACTTCAGCTGCCTCTTCCATTGGATATCCATATATACCTGTGCTTATGGCTGGAAATGCAATACTTTTTATTTTATGCTCAAATGCAATTTTTAAACTATTGATATAACAGTTTTCAAGCAATTCTCTATCTTCTTTACTTCCTCTATAAACAGGACCGACAGTGTGGATTACATATTTAGCTAATTTATATCCTTTTGTTATCTTTGCTTCCCCTGTCTTGCATCCTCCAAGCTTCTTTGCTTCTTCCCACAACTGCCTGCCAGCTGCTCTGTGGATGGCGCCGCTCACCCCGCCACCCGGCGAAAGGCGTGGATTTGCGGCATTGACAACAGCCTCGCAGTCCTGCCTTGTTATATCCCCTTCAACGATTTCAAAGATTGATTTACCCACTTGAAATTTCATAAATAAAAAACAAGGGATAAATATAATTATACTCTTATTATCATGCAAAAGCCAAAAATAATTGCAGATACAAGAGAAGTTTTTTCAGGTTTGCCAAAAATTCTATCTTTAAAAGCTGATGTTGAAATAAAACAACTTCCAGTTGGAGATTATATACTGAGCGAGAGGGTTGCGATTGAAAGAAAAAGAGCAGATGATTTCATTGACTCAATAATAAGAAAAAGGCTTTTTGACCAAGTTAAACGACTTAAAGATGCTTATGAAATGGCAATAATTGTTATAGAAGATAGAGGCTTGTTTTCCAGAAATATTGACAGGCGTGCAATATATGGGGCTATAGCATGTTTGTTGCTTGATTATAACATTACAGTTGTAAGAACCTATGGTATTGAGGAAACAGCAAACCTACTTTTTGCTCTTGCATCAAGAGAACAATTCAAGAAGAAAAAAGAAATTTCATTGAGGGGAAAAAAACCTAACATGAATTTGCATGAAAAACAGCAATTTATTGTTGAAGGCTTGCCAAATGTATCTGCAATACTTGCGAAAAGGCTGCTCAACCACTTTGGCTCAGTAAAAAATGTAGTGAATGCAGATATAGAGGATTTAAAAGAAGTAGAAGGGATAGGAGATAAAAAGGCAGAGGCAATAAAAGAAGTTATAGAAACAGAGTGGAAGGAAGATAAAAGGAATTGATGAAAAATTTTCTTTAAAAAAATGTTTTACCTATTCCTTCTATATCAATTTCGGGTTTATTTTTTATGCTTACGATAGTTATAGTAATCATCCAGCCTTTAACCCTCTTCTGTCGCATGGAATAATTTGTTTTTGCCATCACAATAAAATCTCTTCTTCCATTTATAAGAAATGAATATTTCACCACCTTATTTGGTGAAATTGTTAGGTTTTTGTTCATAAAAATATGATTTTCATGGAATATTTCAACATGTATTGACTGACTTTTATTACAAAGATTTCCTACATATATTTCACCGCTTTTAGCCCTATCTTTCGAAATGAGTATAAAAGACGCTGCTAAAAATAAAAATGCAATTATTATACTAATTATTATAAGCTTATATTCCTTCTCCATATTATTAATTATTCGTTTTAATATTTAACTGTTTTTAATTCAGTGCTGTCAACTTAACAAAAATTTTGACAAATGTATGAGAAAAAATTTAAAAAGGCGAATTATGTCGGGGGCGGGGTTTTCATGCAACTTGCTATGCAAATTGCAATTTGAACCCGCGACCTCCTGATTTCTTAGCAAACCCTTTAGCTGCGCTTATGAGTCAGGCGCTCCAACCAGGCTGAGCCACCCCGACATTCATTTGTTTATATCTTTTTCATATAAAACCTTTTCAGATAAGTAAAGATTTCGCAACATCCAACCAAATTATTGCGTATAGATAGATACTTTTCCTATGCCAATCTCCATGAATAATGCTACAAGAATGCTTTCTTTAATATTCGCATCTTTTCTTTTGCTTCTTGGGATTTTAGAATCGCTGTTTCTATATCATCTGATAGAATAGCGGGGAAAAACATTCGTAATCTACAGGAAAATAAAATTTCAGAAAATTACTTAAAAGAGAAGGATATTATAAAATTAGATGAAAATAACCATCCTATGGATTGCTGTAAATGTTTTACTTTCAATAGTAGGGGCATTTATCTTTAAAGAGAAAAGACATAATATATCAAAAGAAGATATTCCATATTTCATCATTTTTTTAATGATATTTTTCTCAATATTTCTTTTACAAATGACAGAAGTGAAAATAGACCCGATGATTACATCTCGTTTTGCTTTTGATTTTACTGAAAAAATTTACAATATGGAAGGAAACATTGTTGCAGCTTTTCAGAGTATCCATAATGTTGTATTAGATTATTATTTTGCATTTGTTTATATAATTGGCTTCCCGTTTTTATTGTATTTCACTCCATTTCTGTATATAATATCTAAAGATATAAAGTCTTTAAAGCTCGCTGTAGTGGCGTATGCATTGGTTATTTCCATATCTCTTCCATTTCTTTTATTCTTCCCAGTGCATGATGCGTGGTGGGCTTCATCCAATTATGCGTGGTATAATGGAGAAGCTGTTTCATTTAGGTTATACGAAATATGGCCAAGCAGCACGGCAATACTCTTTAAATTTACTACGTTAAACAATTGTTTTCCAAGCTTGCATTCAGCATTGTCTGCTGTAATGACTTACACTGCTGTAATATCAAAATATAAAAAATATTCTTATGTTGCAATATTGATGGCAATATCAATTCCAATTGCCACTCTTTATCTTGGTATACACTGGCTAACAGACGTTATTGGGGGGGAGGCAATAGCCCTCATTTCCATTGTTGCTGCTCTTAAAATTACTGGAATAAAATGGAAATAGCATGGTTTACAGATACATGGCTTCCTACAAGAGATGGAGTTGTAAATTCGCTTCTATCTTTTAAAGAAGTTATTGAAAGCAAAGGAAATAAAGTGTATATTTTTGCCCCGGGTAATAAAAATGAATTGCAGGATAACATAATTTATTATAAAGCAAAGCCATATTCTAAATATCCCAATTATAGGATAACAGCTATATCATCTCTATTTTCAAAAAGGACATTAAAGATAATAAAAAGTATAAAACCAGATATAATACATTCTCATTCTCCCGGCATCATTGGAACAAATGCGGTTATTTCTTCTCACTTTGCAAAAATTCCTTTGGTATTTACATATCATACATTTCTACAAGATTCAGTATATTTTTTTTCAGAAGGGATGCAGAAATTTTCAAAAAAATTGCTTGAAATATGGCTAAAATGGTATTTCAGAAGATGCAATGTTATTATTGCCCCGAGTAAATATGTTGCAAATCAATTGGAGAAATATAATAAAAAAATAGAAATTATACCAACTGGAATTGATATAAAAAAATTTGAAAGGGGGAATGGAAAAAGAATAAAAAGCAAGTTTGAAGGAAAAAAATTAATTTTGCATGTTGGAAGAATTGTAAAAGAAAAAAACATAGATTTGCTTATAAAAGCAGCTCCTCACATAATTGATAAGATTGATGCCATTTTTTTAATAATTGGGGAAGGGCCTGCAAAAATAGAATTAGAAAAAATGGTAAAAAAAATGGGACTGGAAAAAGAATTTTTATTTACAGGATTTATTCCAGATGAAGAGTTGGCGGATTATTATAGGGCTGCAGATGTTTTTATATTTCCATCAACTTATGAAACTCAGGGAATTGTCGTTCTTGAGGCGATGGCTTCCGGCTTGCCTGTTGTGGCTGCTAGGGCAAGAGCAATTCCAGAATTTGTTTTTGATGGAGAAAATGGGTTTTTGTTTTCTCCAGGAGATGAAAAGGAATTGGCTGAAAAAATTTTAATTGGTATGGATGCTAAAGATGTTGTGAAGAAGGCAAGAAAATTTGTTGAGAAATATAGCATTGAAAAAATGGGAGAAAAATTGATTGAATTTTATGAAAATGAAAGCAGAATTTAAATTAAAAATTGAATGTAGCAGCCATAAAGAGGCTATGGCAGTAAATGAAGCATTGAAAGTGGATAATGAGGAATATATTAAAAGTCGTATGAATGGAAATTACATAATCGCTGAAGGAAAATTTGATAACCTTCTTTCTTTATTGAATACATTGAATGATTTTTTTTCATGCATGAAAGTTGCAATTGAAGCAATTAATTTAAATGAATAGGCTATACAATCTATGGAATATGATTTAACGTTTAGTGTATTCTTAAGCAAAAAAACGGATATGGATGATTTTATTGAATTAATTGAAAAAAAGTTGGAAGAAGTAGAGATAAAAAAATGGTGGCAGGAAGGCAATAAAATTTTTTTGAGGATAGTATCAGAAAAAAGAAGAGCTCATGAATGGGCATTAAGAATTTATAAAATGATGGCTCAATATCTGGGAAAACAAAAGATAGGGGTCAGAGATATACATCTTGAAGAATATATAATAAAATTTGGATTGGAAAGAAAGCCATTAAAAAAATTTTCTATACCATTTGTTGAATTGGATATAAAAGAAAAAAAAGTTGAAATGAAAATTTTTGATAAGGAAGAGGATTTCATGAGGAGAAATTACATAGACAGAATGATAAAACTAATTAAAGAAAAAGTTGAGAAACAATATTATGAAGGTAAGAAAGAATACTGGCAGCTTTTATGGAAGAGCGAGGAGAAAAAACCTGTGTGGAATAAAGACCCATCGTTAGAAATGCAGAAATTGGGCTGGATTGTTTTGAGAGGCAAAGGAAAATGGTTTTATTTCCCGCCAGCCGCCGCCATAATGCGGGCAATGGAAAAAATTGTTTTGCAGGAAATTGTTTTACCTCTTGGTTTCAAAGAGGTTATAGAACCAATGCATGTGCCATTTGAAACGTGGCTTAAAACTGGGCATCTTGAAGGAATGCCCGGAGAGATATATTACATCTGTGAGCCATTTAGCAGGGACGAGAAGCGATGGGAGCATTTCATAGATTTAGTAAAAATAACAAAGAAAGTTGATGAAAAAGAGCTTTTAAAAAATTTGAAGGCGCCGAAAGAAGGCGTTGTATATGCTCAGTGTCCAAATATTTATGCTTCCATATCAGGAAAAACAATTTCAGAGGAAGAATTGCCATTACTAATATTTGAGCATTCCGTCCCATCCGATAGATATGAAGCTGGTGGAAAGCATGGCATAGAGCGTGTTGACGAGTTTCATAGGATTGAGATAGTATATATTGGAACAAAAGAGCAATTGCTTGATTTGAGAGAAAAATTGATTGCTCGTTATAAGCATGTTTTTAACAACATTCTTGATTTAGAATGGAGAATGGCAAGAGTGACCCCATTTTATATGCAGCAGGCTGGCATTGTTGGTATTGAAGAAAGTGAAGCAAAAGGCACCATAGATTTTGAAGCATGGCTGCCATATCGAGGGGATAGAAGCAAGGAATGGCTTGAATTCCAGAATATATCAATAGTTGGTGATAAGTATACAAAAGCATTCAATATAAAAGGGCAGCGAAGCCAGTTATGGAGTGGTTGCTCTGGCGTAGGCTTGGAAAGATGGATGGTTTCATTTTTGGCTCAGAAAGGATTAAATCCAGAAAAATGGCCAGATGGTTTTAAAAAATATTTGGCAAAGCTTCCAGAAATGCCAAAATTTTTATAATTGCTTTTTAATCAACATTTATTTACGTTTTTTCATAATTACAGCCATGATTGCGAGAGCATTGCAACAATTAATTCAAATCTCAAATCGGGTTTGTCGAAAAATTTCATGAAATTTAAATTCCCATCCCCTGTTTCCACTATG
>JAGGSX010000067.1 GCA_021158865.1 Thermoplasmata archaeon | reverse complement strand
GTAATAAATAGCAAAAAAATTGATGAGGGCAGCTCAGTCTCTTATTCCTTCTTCCTTGACAATAAAAACTGCCTCGCCTTCAGGAAGATGAGGGGAGTCTATCAAACGGGCTATCCTCTTTCCTCCTTTTGATTTTCTTAAATATAATCTAAACATTGCTGTATGGCCAACAATATGGCCGCCTATGGGCTGCGTCGGGTCGCCAAAATATATATCGGGGCGAGCCGATACTTGGTTTGTTACACATATAACTGCATTGTAAAGGCGTGCAAATCTTAACAACTCGTGCATGTGTTTATTCAATTTTTGCTGTCTTTCTGCAAGAGCGCCTCTTCCTACATATTCGGCTCTGAAATGTCCTGTTAAAGAATCAACAACGAGCAATCTCACTTTCTTTTCTTTTGCCATTTCAATTGCTTTTTCAACCAACATCATCTGGTGGTTTGAATTGAATGCTGTTGCAACATGTATTTTTTTGAGGGCATCTTTTCCATCCATACCAACTGCTTCAGACATCTGCATTATTCTTTCCGGTCTAAATGTATTTTCAGTATCTATAAAAATTGCCTCACCTTCCAATCCACCCTCATCTTCTGGAAGCTGGACATTCACACAAAGCTGATGGGCAATTTGCGTTTTTCCAGAACCAAATTCTCCGAATAGCTCGGTTATTGCCTGAGTTTCAAAACCGCCGCCGATTAGCTCATCAAATGATTTAGAGCCAGTTGTGAGATGCTTCCTTTCTTTCATCCTTTCCAATAAAACATCTCCTGTTTCAAATCCACCAACATCTGCTTTTTCTCTTGCAGATTGTATTATTTTTAGGGCTGTGCCTTCGCCGACATCAATTGCATCAGCTAATTCAGATGGAGATGCAACAGCTATAGCCATCAAATCATCATAACCTGAATCTTCTAATTTTTTTGCTATAGCCGGACCAACACCTGGCAATTCTTCTAAATTTGTCATTCTACATTTAATATATGAAATGTTTATAAAAGTTTCACTCAATTTTAATATCAAGAACGGCATGTATTATATGAGGGGCATAGGATTTAACTTTCTTATGATATAAAAGCTCGGCTTTAAATCCATGTTTTTTTATTATCTCCTTTGCTTTATTGAATAATTTATAAGGAAATTCTTCTTCCCTGCATTTACTATGCATGTATATAATTCCATTCCCTTTAATTGATTTAATTGCATAAGGAAGAAAAGGAAGACTATCTAAATATCCCATTACTACACGATCTGCCACATCAGAAACAATTTTTTTTCTACAATCACCAAGCTCGGCTTTAACTCTATCATAAACATTATTAAGCTTTATATTCTCCTCTAAATATTTATACGCTATAGGATTTATCTCATAAGCATAAACCCTTGCCTTTCCATAAACAGCTATTGGAAGAGTGAAATATCCTATGCCAGCAAACATATCAACAACAATATCATTTTTTTTAGCCACACCAGCCATTCTTATTCTCTCATCAACATTACCAGACGAAAACATTATGGCGGCGGCATCAAATTTATATTTTATTCCATTTTCAATATGCACTGTTTCTGCATTATTTCCAATTAAAAATTTAAGAGATGGTTTTCTAATTATTCCCTTTATTCCTCCAACATCTTCCATGACAGCTTTGCAATTCAAAACTTCGGCATACAACTCTGCAACTTTCTTTTTATCTTCTATTCCATTCATTTTTAAAACAAGCACATCGCCAAATTTTTCCCATTTTTTTGGTAGTTGAGCAAAATCTCGCATCGATATTTTTCCTATAGCCCTTCTTTTTATTTCTTCAAAAGGAGGAAAAATTTTTCTGGACAAAACATGCTTTTGCTTGATAATATTAAAGCCATCCAATCTTTTTTTAATTGGAAATTCAACTTTATTTTCATGTCTTATTATTTTTCTACTGTCATCCAATAAATTTTTTTCTATCAGCGTATTCTTTATTTTTTCTGCTTCTCTTTTATCCACAACTATTGCAAGATTCACATAATTAAAATATGCATTGCTTTTAATTTTTTATGAGCCTTTTCTTCAGCCCTTTTAGAAAAAGCGCTGGCGGAAAAATGTATCAGTTCTTTTTAAAGGGCTCAGGAAAAGAAAACTGATACAAAATGTATCCGTTCTTTTTGGGATGAAATCCTCTTTAAAGGGTTGCTAAAAACTAAAAAGCTCATGCAAACTTTCTCCATCAATTATTTATATGAAAATAAAATTGAAAAAAGTGCTTCGCATTCCAGAACATGAAATAATATACTATAGGAATAAAGTTAGTTATGGAGATATAAAGAAGGCAAGAAAGGAAATGCCATCTAAAAATAAATGGATGATAGCAGCTATTTCAATTTTGTTTGGAATACTTTTTCCATATACAATTGAATATTTTTATCCCAATTGGTCTAATTTACAGACTGCTTTATCATTTCTTGCTATATTCATAACATACTTTATAATAGCTGCTATGAGAATAAAATTTTGTATACCGATAGAATGGGCAATTGGAAACATGGGTATATATTTGCCATATTTCTGGAAGCGGATTGCAAAATGGGAAGATATAATGAAATGGAGTAAAAGAGAGCATGGATTTTTGATTTTTCTTCATAGCAGATTTCCCACTGTATATCTCGTAACAGATGATATGGAGAAATTAGAGGGTTTGCTAAAAACTTTTGTTCCATGCCAATAATGCTTATATATTCATGGCAATTTTCATTGCATGGGAACTGGTTACGGATATGGGAAGGTTATACTATTCAATGAGCATTTTGTTGTATATGGAATTCCAGCCATAGCTTCTGCAATAGATAAAAAAACCATTGCTGAGGTAAAAAAATGTAATGGAAAAGATGCAAAAGACATAATTCATGATGAAAGAGAAGAAACGCCAGGATATAAAAAAGAAAAGGCTGAGCAACAGAGAGAATCTATAAAGAGAATAAAAAATGCAATGGGCATAGATGAATGCATAGAAATATGGTTGCATGGCAGCCTAAGGGCTGCGAGCGGCGTCGGCGCCAGCGCCGCCAGCTGTGCAGCAATAGCTCGAGCAATATCAGATGAGTTCGGAATGCATTTCAGCAATGAAGAGATAAACAATTTTGCTTATGAAGGGGAGAAGGCATACCATGGAAACCCTTCTGGCATAGATAACACATGCGCAACTTTTGGAGGACTTGTATGGTATGAAAAAGGTAAAAAAATGGAGAGAATTGTTTTAAAAAAGCCGGTTGAAATTGTTATGGGGGATACAGGCAAGGTAGCAAATACAAAAAAAGCTGTTGAAGGAGTTAGAGAAAGAAGAGAAGCATATAAGGATAAATATGATGGGATATTTAATGAAGCCCGCCATCTTGTTAATGAGGCAAAGGAGCAACTAATAAAAATGGATTTGAAGAAAGTCGGTGAATTGATGAATAAAAATCATGAATTACTGCAGGCAATAGAAGTTTCTTCTCCAGAACTTGATTTTTTGGTCAACATTGCATTAAAAAATGGTGCTTATGGAGCAAAACTTACAGGCGGTGGTTTGGGGGGATATATGGTTGCTTTAACACCTGGTGTTGAATTACAGGAAAAAGTTGCAAAAGCCATAGAAAAAGAAGGATTTTATGCACTTAGAACAAAAATAGGAATATGAATTATTTTTCCATTTTCTTCTTTCTTATATATGATAAAATTATGCCCGAAATTATTGTGATTAAAATGAGAATATAGGTTGCTCTCTGAGCTATTCCTCTTTTAAAAAGGCTGTAAAAAAAGCTTGATAAAGCAATTAAAACAGAAAATTTTGCTAACCCGCCTACAAGTATGTATAAAATAGATTTTTTATAATTCCATTTATTAATTGCTATAAATGCTCCCGTATAAGGTAAAACAGGTGCAATTCTGTTTATAAGTAACATTTTTTCATCTTCTGCAACCATTATTCCGCTATATTTTTTCATCAATTTTGCAATAAATGAAGGCATGCCAAATTTTTTTACAATAATGTAAAGGAGAGTATTTCCAAAAAAAATTGCAAGCAATGAAATCAAAATTAAAATTATTCCCCATTCAAAAGTTGGATGAGCTGAATATATAACCAAAAGAAAAAATTCTGGCAACATTGGAAAAAGAGTGCTATCTATAGCAAATATAAAGAATATCGACAATAGCATCCCTTCCAAACCAAAGCTGTTGAAGAAGTTTATTATCTGATTCCCAAGCATTAAGAAACAACATTTCTTCCTTTTTCTATTTTTCGAATTTATCTATCCAGCTATCTTTTGAGATATCATGAAAAAAATAAATTAAAATTGCATCCACAGCCAACATGCATGCAATTGCCAGCGGAATAAAAAACCAGTAAGCATAGTTTGTAACTTTCCAGTCAAGGTAGCGTTGTTCTATGAGCAATGTTATACTCGTTAAAACCGAGATTGCATAAATTAATGAGATTTTCTTCCTGCTTTCAATGAAATATGGAACTGCAATTGAAAAAAGCATCAAAAAATATTCATAATGTATTTTTGGATATAGAATAAAATATGCAATGATGCTCAACAAAACAATTTTCCATAATGATTTCTTGTAGAATTTTATATATATGGCTATAATCACACCAATCATAAAAGAAATTAAAAGAATTGAAGGGATTTTTATTCCATTTGCAGCAAGTAGCCGCCACACACTTATTCCTTCCAAAGCATCGCCTTCGCCAAGTAGATAAAATTTTAGATACCATGTGAATTCATTAAAAGCCAATAAAAGAAATGGTATGGTTACAATAATAGATATACCTGCCATTAATGAGATATGCTTCATCAATTCTTTTCCTCTTTGCTTTATTAAAAAAGGGGGAATCATGAAAATTGAATGCATTTTTATCCATACACCTATAGAAGAAATTAAAGAATATGCATATTTTTTTCCAGAAGAATATAAAATGAGAAGAGGTAAAATAAAGAAAAAAACAACTATGCTTTCATCCTGCCTGCAGAATGTTGGTGTAGCCAATGTTGTTGGAATAAAAAAGAAGGAAATGGCTGACATATAAGCAAGTTTTTTATTTAATATGGCAAGAAAATGGTATATTGCCAGCGTTGTAAGAAGAATAAAAAAAGAGAAATATATTTCAAATGCTAATGGTGAGCCACCAAAATAAACTGGGGGGACGAGTAAATAATTTATAAGGGGCGGCGTTCTGGTGATGATATCTTTATACAATAGTTTTCCGTCAATTATTGTTTTTGCTCTTTCTATGTATAATGCATTATCTGTATGGTCTGTAGCTGGATTATCGTTTATATCCTTGTCAATGAATGTTACATCCATAAAAATTAAAATTGATAGGGTTATTATGCCTGCAAGCAAGATTTTTTTCATACTGGGAAATATTTTTTAAATTAAATTATTTGTCCATAAAGATTTATAATGCATTTTGTATAACATTGTGCATCCTCTTGAGCCGTTATTCAATCCAAAAAGTGTCGCAATTATAGGAGCTTCCCATCATGAAGGCAAGATTGGAAACATAATTGTTAGAAATATAATTTCATCTGGCTATAAAGGAAAAATATATCCTGTAAATCCAAAAGGAGGAGAGATTTTTGGTTTAAGAGTATATAAAAGTATTGAAGAGATAAATGATGACATAGATATTGCCATAATAGTTATCCCAGCTAAATTTGCAATAGATGCAATTTCAAAAGCAGCAAGAAATGGAGCTAAATTTGCAATAGTTATAACCTCAGGTTTTTCAGAAGTTGGAAATATTAAAGGAGAACAAAAGATGGTTGAAGTTGCCAAAAAATATGGAATGCGTATCCTTGGTCCAAATGTTTTTGGAATATATTCAGCAAAAGCTCCAATAAATGCAACTTTTGGTCCCGCAAATGTAAAGAAGGGCAATATTGGGGTTATATCTCAATCTGGTGCTTTGGGTATAGCAATGATTGGAAGGGCAGTCGAAGATAACATGGGATTGTCATCAATAATATCTATAGGAAATAAAGCAGATTTGACAGAAGTTGAAATTCTTTCCTATCTTTTCAATGATGATATAACAAAAGTAATATTTCTATATATTGAAGGACTTGAAAATGGAAGGGAATTCCTGCAAATCATAAAAAATAAGCCAGAAGAAAAGAAAATAATTGCCTTAAAAGCTGGAAGAAGTAGGGCGGGGGCAAGAGCAGTTTCTTCCCATACAGGCTCGCTTGCAGGCATGGATGCAATTTTCGATGCAGCATTCAGACAGGCAGGAATATTGAGGGCATATAGTCTCGAAGATGGACTTAATTGGGTGACCACAATTGCATCCTCTCCAGAACCGAAGGGAAGGAATGTTGTTATAATAACAAACGGCGGCGGGCTGGGTGTTGTGACTGCTGATGCCTGCGAGAAATATGGACTAAAGCTGTATGATGATATGGAAGTGCTAAAAAGGACATTCAAAGATGTTATGCCAGAATTTGGTTCTTATAAAAATCCTGTTGATATTACAGGGCAGGCAGGCTCAAAAGAATATGAAGTTGCTTTAGAAAGGGCTTTTGAAGAAGAAAGCATTCATTCAATAATTGCATTATATTGCGAGCGGGGTGATGCTGAGCTGGAGGAATTAAAAAATACATTAATAAAAGTCCATAAAAAATATGAAGGGAAAAAGCCAGCTCTTTATGTAATATTTGGAGGAGAAGGAGCAAGTGGTATAATAAGTGCATTGAAAAAAAATAAAATACCTGCATTCAGTGATGTTGAAGATGCTGTTTCCTCCATGTATGCATTGTATAAAGTTAATGAAAGAAGAGAGGAAGAAAGCATACAGCAAATCAAAATGGATGAAGAAAAGATAGAAGCCATAATAAATTCTGCTTTGGAAGAAGGGAGAAGCAGATTGCTTAACAATGAAGCAAAAGAAATATTGAAAATAGCTGGCTTGGGTGTTCCTCCTTTCTATCTTGCAAGACATATAGAAGAAGCTGTAGAATATGCAGAAAAAATTGGTTATCCTGTCGCAATGAAAATTGTTTCCGAAGATATAATTCACAAGACGGATGTCGGCGGCGTCGCCCTCGATTTGGAAAATAAAAGAGAGGTTATAGAAGCTTATGAAGCTATTATGAGAAACTGCAAGACAAATGTCCCTAAAGCAAGAATTAGAGGCATAGAAGTTACAAAAATGGTTCCAAAGGGAACTGAAACAATAGTTGGAGCAACTACAGACCCATCCTTTGGTAAAGTGGTTATGTTTGGGCTCGGCGGCATATATGTAGAAGTCATGAAGGATGTTTCATTTAGAATTGCTCCTGTTTCAAAAAAAGAGATTGGGAGAATGATAAGAGAAATAAATTCATATCCAATACTGGCTGGTATAAGAGGGGAAGGAAGAAAAGATATAAACGCCATTATAGATGCGATTTACAGGGTGGGCATGCTTGTTGACAAATTTAAAGAAATAAATGAGTTAGATATAAATCCACTTGTTGTATATGAAAATGGAGCAAAAGTTATAGATGCAAGAATGGTTATAAAGGTGGAAAAATGAAAAAAATATTTATTGCTTCTCTGTCGGAAGGGGAAGGAAAATCTACAGCTGGCATATCAATAGGGCTTAATATAAATAAAAAATTGGGTTATATGAAGCCATTTGGAGATAATCCAATATATAAAAATAAAAAATTGGGAGATTATGATGCTCTTCTATTCAAACAATTATTCAACATTGATGAGCCAATGGAAGAAATGTCATTTGGAATGATGCATTCAAAAATAATTCATTATTATGAAGATATTCAGAAAGAAATGGAAGATAGATATAAAAAATTATCAAAAGGAAAAGAATTTTTCATATTTGAAGGAGGAGAAAATGTTTGGAAGGGTTCTTCAATTGGATTTGATTCAATAACAATTTCATCAAAATTTAATGCTCCTTTAATATTTATAATTTCAGGAGATAAATATGAGATACTTGATAAAATGCACTATCTAAATTCTATAAAAAATGTTGCTGGAGTGATTTTAAATAAAGCAAAAAAAGAAGAATTTGAAATAGCAAAAGAAAAAGCTGATGATATTGGAATTAATATATTTGGATACATACCCGAAATAAAGAAATTAAAATTCATGAAAGTTAGCTATGTTGTCGAAAAATTATCTGGAAAAATTGTTGCTGGTGAAGATGGCATCAATAAGTATATAGAGAATATTTTTATTGCAGCACTATCATCATCAGAAATAAAAAGACATCCTGACTTCAAGAAAAAAAATAAACTGATAATAACTGGAGGAGATAGAAGTGATGTCATAACAGCATGCATAGATGAGAATACATCGGCAATAATTTTAACAAATAATATAATACCATCTTCAAATATACTTGCAAAAGCAGATAGAGAAGAATTGCCTCTCATCTCTGTAAGACCTGATACCTATACCGTTGCCAGACATATTGAGAACATACCCCGTGTAATATTGCCAGATGAGAAAGAAAAAATAGATGAAATAAAGAAGAAAGCAAGCATTGATGTAAAAAGCATCAATGACAATATTTAAGTTGCATAAAATATTAATAATTGGGGGTAAAAATGAATGAGGCAAAAATAGGAGGCGTGATTATAGTAGTTCTGCTAATTGGGAGTGGTGCAGCGGGAATAATTGGTAAAGAAAAAATTGGTGATATGGCGTATAGCCATATAGAAAAAGATTTATCAGTGCATTTCTCAATGCCTGCTGTTGAGTATAATGGAAACTATGCTTCTATAAAGATTGATGGATTGAACAGCATTGCATATAATAGTGGAGAACCAGTCCTACCAGTAAAAACAGAAGTTTTAACATTCCCTCTTGGAACAAAATTTCATATAGAAATGTTGTCCATGCATTCAAAAATAATGAATATATCAATGCCAATTCGACCAGCATACAAGCCAATTGCGTTAAATGCAAAGCATGATAAATATAAATGCAAGCCTGATGAGAATATATATGAGAGCAATTTACCTTATCCTGCGGAATGGTATAGCTATGCAAGGGGCGGCGGGCTTCAAGACGGTAAACATGTGACTTTTTTGGTTATTCAATTACATCCAGTAAGATACTATCCTTCGGAAAATCAAATTGAGTATGCAACAGATATGAATTTTAAAATAGTTGCTGAACCACCAGCCCATGAAATTGTTAATGACAGCATAAATGTTTATGACCTTGCAGTAATTGCACCAAAAGCTTTTGAGAATGCTCTCCAGCCTCTTGTTGATTTCAAGAATAGCCATGGAATGAAAACAATTTTGATAAGCGTTGAAGATATTTTATCACAATATAATGGTCGAGATGGAGCTGAAAAAGTGAAATATTTCATTAAAGATGCAATAGAACAATATGGAATAAAATATGTCCTGCTTGTAGGAGGTAAAAAATCTTTATGGATTGGTAATTGGGGCTATGATGGACCAAATAAAGTTGATGACAGCTTATGGTATGTGCCAGTTAGATACTCTGCTTTAAAAGATTATTTGAATGCAAGTGAAATAGGAGAAAGTGGTTATCTTAGCGATTTATACTTTGCTGACATATATGATGCAAATGGAAACTTTTCTTCATGGGATAGCAATGGCAATGGTAAATTTGCTGAGTGGACACAAAATGCGACAGATGTTCTGGATTTATATCCTGATGTTTATGTTGGCAGGTGGCCTGCAAGAAGCGAAGATGAAGTAAAGACAATGGTTGAAAAGACAATTGATTATGAAGGACAACCTGCAGATACATCATGGTTTAACAGAATGTTATTGGTGGGTGGCGACACATTTCCGGGCGACCCAGCAGGCGTTTATGATGGAGAATATGCAACATCCCACGAATTTAGTTACATGCCATCTCAATTTACAGCAACAAAATTGTATGCATCTGATGGAAGTTTAACGGGAGGGAAATCTGGAAAATTGGCATATAGATTTGCATGGACAAATGTTGTTAAAACTTTCAGCCAAGGTTTCGGATTTGTAGCATTTGATGGGCATGGAAGCCCTACAGTATGGGCAACCCATCCTGTTGGAGATGAAAAAAGCTGGATTGATGGATTGATGACATATCAAATGGAATTGCTCAAAAATGGAAATAAACTGCCTATTGTAAGCGTCGGCGGCTGCCATAATAGCGAGTTCAATATAAGTTTCTTTGATTTCATCAAAAATAGATGGATATTTCAGCCAACTTTCGAGTGCTGGAGCTGGCGCCTTGCCAGAACAAAAGGAGGGGGAGCAATAGCAACTCTTGGATACACAGGCTTAGGATATGGGACTATTGGTGATGAAGATAGGGATGGCATTCCAGATTGTGTGCAGCGTTTTGGAGGATACATTGAGGGATTATTCTTCCATTCTTATGGTATAGAGGGAAAACATGTTCTCGGAAATTGCTGGGGAACTGCTGTGCAGGAATATTTAGATACATTCCCAATTGATTGGAATGGAAAGGTGGAATCAGACACTCAGGGAGATTGTAAAACTGTCCAAGAATGGGCATTGATTGGAGACCCAAGCTTGATGATAGGAGGATATAGCTAATCTTTTTCCTCTATAAATTTATAGAATAATCATCAACCACATACCATTTAACCTATTCAATAAGCAACATGTTTTAAATCATCTAAGAAATGAAACTTATAATATCTCAACATTTATTGCTTTTGGCCCTCTTGCATCATCCTTTACATCAAACTTTACTTTTTGTCCTTCTCTCAGTGGCTTTCCAGATTTTATATCCGATTGATGGACAAACACGTCTTTACCCATTCCTTCGGCTTCAATAAAGCCGTAGGACGTTAACCATTTTTTAACTATTCCTTCCATTTTTTCGCCTTATGTAAAGTAAGCGTAGGCAGTATATTTACTTTGTGATATCATCGGATGACAGAACAAGCACTGCTATAGAAATATTTATATATTTGTTGCTATATATTCAAATAAGGTGATAAAATGCCATGGGGAAGAGGATTTGGAAGAGGCTGGGGCATGGGCGCAACTCTCGGTTATTGCCCATGGACCGGTATGCCGAGAGGATGGAGATGGATGACACCATACTATGGATACGGTCATCCATATCAATATATTGGACGGTATAGACCGTATGGATATCCATATTATAGCTATCCATATTACAGCAATCCCTGGTGGTGGTAAACATGCCTTATGGAATGGGATGGGGATATAGAGGATATGGCTATCCTCCGTATCCATATTATCAGCCATATCAGCCAAGTGTGGAACAAGAAATATACATGATGGAACAGCAACTTTCATTAATTGAACAACAATTGGAAGCAATGAAAAGGAGGATAGATGAACTGAAAAGAAATAAATAAAAAGGTAACAGTAATACAGGTTGATGAATATGAGAATATTAGTAGCTACGAATTTAGGTGGATTGGATGACATGATTTCACCTGTTTTTGCCAGATGCCAGACATTTACATTGGTTGAAACAGATGGAAAGGAAATAAAAAATGTTGAAGTAATTCCAAATCAGTTTATGAATGCAGTTCATGGAGCTGGAATACAGGTTGGGCAATATTTGATAAGTCAAGGAATTAACGTTGCAATAGCAGGAAACTTTGGACCAAATGTTTCTTCAATACTTATGCAATCTGGAATTGAAACAATATCAGCTCAGGGAAAGGTGAGAGATGTTATAGAAAAATATTTGAATGGTGAGATAAGCCAGCAAACAGGCGCTCCTGTGGCACCGCCGCCTACGGCTCCTCCACCTGCATATCCGCCGTATCAGCCACCATATCAACCATATCAATCAAGCCATTCATTGCAATCTCAGGATATAGATGAGCGTTTGAAGATGCTTGAAGAGCAGATTGCAAAACTTGAAGACATGGTAAATGGAATAAAGAAAAAGATAGAGGAGTTGAAAGGAGAATGATGCGTGGCATTGGCAGAGGTAATGGCAAAGGCAATGGTAGAGGTAGAGGCTATGGGCGAAGATTTGGGAGACATGCTGGTATGGGTTATTCAATTCGAAATGTCAGAGGACAATCTTATCTTATAGAACAACAGGGGCACATAGAGGAGAATAAAGAGCAGCATAAAGAAGAAAATTTGGCAAACAGAATTTATGAAATTCTTCCAAAATTGAATTGCAGGGCATGTGGGTATAATAGCTGTATGGATTGTGCAAATGCAATTGCAAATGGTGAGGAAAGATATGATGCTTGCAGGGTTTTAAAGCCACAACAGAAAGAAAAGATTAGGAAAATGATCAAAGGTGATAATCATGTTTAGAGGACGAGGAGCCGGACAGGGAAGAGGAAGAATGGGTGGATTTGGCGCCGGACCAGGTGGGCAGTGTAAATGTCCTGCTTGCGGTTATACAATGCCCCACCAACCCGGCGTTCCATGTTATCAGATGACCTGTCCTAAATGCGGCGCTAAAATGATAAGAATTTAAATGATTGTTGCAATAGCGAGTGGTAAGGGGGGAACTGGAAAAACAACAGTTGCTACAAATCTTGCTTTATCTATAGGAAAAGCTCGTTTGCTTGATTGCGATGTTGAAGAGCCAAATGTGAATATATTTTTAAATGCAGAATTAAAGCATCTTAAGGATGTAAATGTAATGATACCTTCTATAAACAAACAGAAATGCACTTTATGCGGAGAATGCGCAAAGGCATGTAGATATAATGCTCTTGCTGTTCTTCCAAAAGATATTATGTTTTTCTCTGAATTATGCCATGGATGTGGTTTATGCAAGCTTGTATGCCCTTATAATGCAATAAATGAAGTTCCAAAAAAAATAGGGGAAATTTTGTATGGAAGCAAAAATGGAATAGAATTATATCAAGGTTTACTTAACATTGGAGAGGCGATGGCTACACCTGTTATAAGAGAATTAAAAAATTTTTCCTCCCAGAATACAATCATAGATGCTCCTCCTGGAAATGCATGCCCGACAATGGAAGCAATGCGTGATGCAGATTATATTATTTTAGTTACAGAACCAACTCCGTTTGGATTGCATGATTTAAAAATTGCTGTTGAAATTGTAAAAAAATTTAAGATTCCTTTTGGCATAATAATAAATAAATATGGGATAGGAAATGAAGATGTTGAAAAATATTGCAGGCATGAAGGAATAAAAATTTTGATGAAATTGCCGCATAGCAAAAAAATAGCAGAACTTTATTCAGTTGGAAAGCCATTTATTGAAGAAATGGATGAATGGAGAGATAAATTTTTGAATATGTATGAGGAGATAAAAGATGAAGCAACTCGTTATAGCAAGCGGTAAAGGTGGTGCAGGAAAAACAACATTAGCGGCGGCTTTCGCCAGCATAGTAAAAAATGCCGTTTTTGCTGATTGTGATGTTGATGCTTCAAATCTCCACTTAATATTTCATCCAGAAATTAAAGAAAGATTCAATTTTAAAGGGATGGATGTTGCAACAGTTGACCATGAAAAATGCATAATGTGTATGGAATGCAAAAATTCATGTAGGTTTGATGCAATAACTGAAAAGATAGAAATATTGCCTGAAAAATGCGAGGGGTGTGGTGTATGCGAATATGTATGTCCTACAGATGCCATAAAGATGGTTGAAAATATTGCAGGAGAAACTTATGTCTCATCAAGCAGGTTTGGATGGCTGGTTCATGCAAGATTAAATATAGGAGAGGAACCATCAGGCAAGCTTGTTTCGATAGTAAGAAATAAAGCAAAAGAGATTGCAGAAAAATATGGAAAGGAGTTCATAATTATTGATTCCTCGCCCGGCGTCGGCTGCCCTGTAATTGCATCAATAGGTGGTGCAAATTTGGTTGTAGTGGTTGTTGAAGCCACGGCAGCTGCAATCCATGATATGAAAAGGGTCATGGAAGTTGCCAACCATTTCAAAGTTCCCTATGTTGTATGCATAAATAAATATAATATAAATGAAGAAAAAACCAAGGAAATAGAAAATTTTTGTATGGATAATGGAATAAAAATTGTTGGTAAGATTCCTTATGATACTGTTGTTACAGAGGCGATGGTAAATGGAAAAACAATTGTTGAATATGACAAAAAAATGGCTGAATTGATTGAAGATATATGGATAAATGTTGAAGAAAATCTTTAAAAAAATAAAAATTTATTCAACAATCGTCTTGATAATAGGTGTTGCAATATACCTCGCTTTTGTTTACAATGCTGCCAAATCAATAAAAATTGTTGATAAAAGAATAGGGGGAGTTAACCTAAAAAATCCGCTCATGCCAGATGAATATGAGGTTAAATTCATAATTGTATTAAAAAATCCAAAAAATACCGAAATAGAAGTGGATTATATAAGCTATAAGGTTTATATTGAGGATGAATATCTCGGAGAAGGTGAAAAACCACATTTTTTTATTGAGCATGGAATAAAAAATTATACTTTTGTATTTTCATTCAGTATCTATAATCTTACATCCTCGGCAAAAGAACTTTTAATAAATGGAGAAGCAAATATGACAATAAAAGGAGAAATCATGATTCCTCTAAAATTTTTGTCGCTTTTTACATGGAAATATATTAAGATACCATATACAATTCATAGAAAAGTAGCCACTCAACAAATTTAAAAACATTCCCTTATTACATATCTATGATGTTTCAAGATTTCATAAAATTTTTAGATAGAGAAGGAGAATTAATAAGAGTAAAAAAAGAAGTGAGTGTGGAATATGAGATTCCAACACTTATGAAAATGATGGATGGTCATCCAATGATTTTTGAAAATGTTGCTGGCTATGATATGCCAGTTGCTGGAAACATTTATTCTACTCGACAACTAATAACAAAAGCATTGCAAATAGATGAAAAAGATATAATCAAAAAAATTGCAGAATCAATAGACAATCCTATCGAACCAGATGTTAAAGAAGGGACTGGATATAAACAGATTGGCAGCCTTGATGATTTGCCAATTTTAAAATATTATCCTCAAGATGGAGGCAGATACATTGCTTCTGCCATTGTAGTTGCGAGAGATGAGGAATATGGATTGAATGCTTCCTATCATAGAATGATGGTAGTTGGGAGCAATAAAATTGTAATGAGAATACTTCCAAGAAATTTTTATAAATACATTGAACGTGGCTTAAAAAAATTTGCAATATGCATAGGAAATCCAGCAAGTGTTGCTATTGCTTCCGCAATATCCCCGCCTATAAATATAAATGAGCTGGCGATAGCAAATGCTTTATCTCCTATAAATTTGATAAAAATAGATGAGCATGTTGTTCCTGAAGCTGAAATAATCATGATTGCTTCACTAACCGATGAGCTACATGATGAAGGACCATTTCTGGATTTAACGGAAACTTTTGATATTGTAAGAAAGCAAAGAGTTGCCAAAATTGAAAAAATATATGTAAAAGAAAATGCAATTTTTCATGCTTTGCTTCCGGGCGGACTGGAGCATAAAGCTCTCATGGGTATGCCGAGAGAACCAACAATATACTATGAAGTTGCAAAAGTATGTGATGTTAAAGATGTTTATATAACGCCAGGTGGCTGCTCGTGGCTTCACGGTGTTGTTAGTATAAAAAAGCATAGTGAGGAAGATGGAAAGAAAGCTATAGAAGCTGCTTTCCGTGGACATAAATCAATGAAGCATGTTTTTATTGTTGATGATGATATTGATATTAGAGACCCAAATCAGATAGAATGGGCTATGGCCACACGTTTTCAGGGAAGCAAGGATATTATCATGAAACATGAAAAAGGCTCATCGCTTGACCCATCTGCAGACCCAATAACAAGAGAGACAACAAAAATTGGTTTCGATTTAACAATTCCAATTGATAAGGACAAGAGTAAATTCAAGAAACCAAGCCTTCCCATGAAACTGAATATAGATGACTACATATAGACACTTCTATTTAAAATCAAATGCAAAAACTAAGCCAGATATAAATTTAAAAGATTTACCGGGCGCAGCAGGCAGACTCGATATCCTTGCAAGATGCATAAATTCTGCTTTCTGGATTTCTTATGGAATAAGGAAAAATGTTATTTTCCATACAATTTTGCATGGAGAGCCAAATCCGCCAGTATATATCCGCATTGAAGGAGATAAACTTAAAAAAGTTTCTCCAGATGAAAGAAATATAGCAATATTTATAGGAAAAGCATTGAAAAGAGTTGATGCAGATAAAGAAATAGAATCCACACCTGGCATTTTTGTTTCAAAGAAAAGTTTTGAAGAATTGCTCAAAGAAAATTCAAATAAAAATTTTTATTTGCTTGATGAGAATGGCAAAGATATAAAAAATATGGAAATAAAAAATCCATTCTTTTTTCTTGGAGATAATATTGATTTATCTGAAGATGAAAAAAATTTGCTTTATAAATATGGGGCAAAAGCAATTTCATTGGGAAAAATTAGTTATTTGAGCAGTCATTGCATAACAATCTTAAATTGGTGGATGGATAGGAATGAATACCAAGAAGATTAAATACGCCAAAAATTTTTTACCATTTATTGGCTTGTCGCTACTTATATATATAATATACAAAGTAGGAATAAATAAAATTGCCACTTCTATTGCAGGCATAAACCCCCTATATCTTTTATTTTCTTTTTTAATTTTTATACCACGTATTTTTATGAGCACATATAAATGGCAGGTAATATCAAAAAAACAGGGAATAAATGTTGATTTAATCCCTATGATAAAAATAAATTTGATTGGATTGTTTTATGGAACTATAACACCTCTCTGGATTGGTGATGCCATAAGAATTTTTTATCTAAAAGAAAAAAGCAATGAGAGCCTTGGAAAATGCGTATCCAATTATACAATAGATCAAATTATAACATTGCTATCTTTATTTATCTTGGCTATGATAGGTTCCATAATTGTTATGAATTCATTTCCATATCTCATTCTAACAATTTTTTTAATTTTTATTGCTCTATTGTCCACCATAATTATACTGAAAAACGAAAAGAGAGGAAAAAAATTATTCAATATAATTTATAATTTCTTTCTTCCAGATAAATTCAAAGATTT
>JAGGSX010000188.1 GCA_021158865.1 Thermoplasmata archaeon | reverse complement strand
ATTATATAAAGAAGATGCTGTATAATTGTTCTCGCAAGCTATTGTAACAAAATTCCATCCTTGGGATAGTGAAATATTGAATGATATCTGGTTGACTATTTCCACACTCATGCTTGACCAATCACTTTTTGCATTCTTGGTATCTTTCGCTTCTACTTTTATGGTGTAATTTCCTGCAGCAACCCATGAATGAGAGCAATTGCACCCAACACCAGAATCAAAAGGACCTATCCATGGTGTGATATTTCCATCTCCCCAGTCAATACGGTAGTAAATGCTATCATTATCTGGGTCTGTGGTAACAAAAGTATATTCATATTCCTCTCCAACTATCCCATTCGTAGTCCCATTTATATTTGGAGGATATGGAGGATAATTTACTGAAGCATTCATACCACCTGAAAAGCATGTAAGTTTTCCATTTCTACCGCCAGCCATCATTTCCATTGAGCCATCTCCAACAACATCTGGAATGGAAGCTATGGCATCTACAGCCTCATAATAATTTATAGAAGTAATTACGGAGCCATCGGTTCCATCAAGGAAATAACAATAATTATTGTTGTATAATGTTCCAACCACGATATCATTTATCCCATCTCCATTTACATCTCCAATTCTAGCAACATTCCAAGGTTGGTCAGCCACATTATGTGTCCATATAAAATTGCCTGTTTGTCCATCTATTGCAAAAACAACATGAATAGTGCTGTGCGCCGGCACAATATCAGGATGCCCATCTCCATTTACATCATCAAGTTTTACGAATCTTGTTATAGTTGAAGAAGAACCTATGGAATTGCTGTATATCACATTACCATTAACAGCATTAAGCCCGTATATATTTCCATAAAAATCTCCGATGATAATATCCTTTATTCCATCTCCATTTACATCGTCAATTTGTTCCAGAGCCCATACAGAGCCACTTGTAGAAAAAGTCCATACTATGTTTCCATTGGCTCCATTGATGCCATAGGCATATCCCATTGTTTCCGCCAAATTGGCGGCGCCCGCCACCACATCTGGTTGTCCATCGCCTGTAAAATCTTCTACTCCAATTACAGAAAAAGCGGGACCGCCGACATAGCATTCCCATATTGAGTTGCCAGTTAATCCATCAAGACAGTATATTCTTTTTGGTCCAGTATGGTCGGAATCATCACCAGTTGCTGCAAGCACATCATTTATCCCATCTCCACTGTAATCATATTTACAATCAACCTGATATACCCAGCCTCCATCTCCATATTCATGTGTATCATGTTTCCATATTTGTTCTCCCGTCATTCCAGATAAAGCAATTATTGAACGATCGCCCCATGGAGTGCCAACTATTATATCATCATGTCCATCTCCATCTATATCCTCTATAATTGCAAGTTCATTCTGTTCCCATAGAGAACCTGAATATATTTCGTGTTCCCATATTACAATGCCTGTTCCATTTGCTCCACCACTAAAGCACCTAATATAATCATCTTCCGAACATGCAATTACATCATCTATTCCATCACCATCAACATCAGATATGCTTGATATCGCTTTAACGCTGTTATCCCATCCTCCACTTATCTGGTATTGCCATATCACACTCCCAATTGGATGATCTTTTGTTTCAGCTAAAATAACCATGGCATTCATAACCAAAATTATACCCACTAAAATGCCCATTTTTTTCATTTTATCTCCAATTGCTAATATAGACGAATTATTTAAAACTTTTTGAGTGTCTAATCAAACCATGCTTTATGCTTCCTTTATTTGCAATACTTTCTGCTATTTCTTCAATTTTTTTGCCAAAATTTGTGTTCATGAGCATACTTGTATTACCTATCGATTTTTCTATGCCAGCATCAAAATAAATTTCTCCGAGGTATGGAATCCCAAATTTTTCTGTTTCATTTTTTATAAAATCATTTTTTTCAAATTTCATATTTTCTACAACACCTATTATTGGCACGCCAATTTCTTTTAGAAGCAGCAACAATTTTCTCACAGTTTCCCATGAAAGTTTTGAAGGAGTTGTAACAATAATGAATTCATTTTTTTTCATGAAATGGATAACATTCAATACTTCCTCGCCAATGCCTGGCGGCATATCAATAATAAGAAAATCAAGGTTATGCCATATAGTTATAGCAAGTAATTCTATTATTGCATTTGATATGTCTGCTCCCTTAAAGGGGGATGGATTGTCTTTTGTATAATATATGATTGACATAAATTTTATTTTATTTATTTTAGGTGGCAATATTCCATTTTTCTCTTCTGGATACAAATTTCCTGCATTGAGTATTAAATGTGAAGATGGGCCATAAAAATCCAAATCAAGCAATCCAACTTTATATTTTTTTGATAAAGCTAAAGCAAGAGCTGATGAAACCATACTTTTTCCTACCCCTCCTTTTCCACTACCCACAGAAATTATTCTTTTAATCTTTTTCAGCCTTTCATCTATGATAGCAAGTCTTGGATCTATCATTTCTCACCTCTGATTGATTCAACCCATACCCCTCTTCCTTCCATAATTTCAAAATCAGGGCTTCCACATTTTGGGCATCTTGTGTAGGCAAAAACAACTTCTGGAATAAAGTGAATGGATTCTCTCGCTTCTTCATCCAAATTTTTAGATTCATCAAATTTCCATTCATATCCACAAACATTGCATCTAAACTTTGTTTTCACGACCTTAATTCTAATTTCTGCATTTTTTAAATTACCTTGCAATAATTCTTTCAGAGCAAATTCAAAAATATCAATTTCTATTCCCTGCAATTCTCCAATTTTTATATTTACTTGCTTCACCATGCTAAAATTTTCTTTTTCTGCTATTTCCTTAACTGTAGAAATAACAGCTTCTGCAAGTGCCCATTCATGCATTTTGCTCCTCCATTAAAGAACCAGCTATTGCATTTTGCCCCATGGCAACACCCCCGTCTCCATTCGGTATTATGTTGTGGGTAATAAAGTTAAGCCCAGCTTTTTTTACCTCCTCTTCAACCATTTCAGTTATCGGTATATTATATGAAACACCTCCACTAATGCCTATATTCTTTATGTCCCTGTCAATAGCATTTTTTATTGCCATGTTTGTTAGTCCCTTCATAACACTTTTCACAAATGAGTATGCCAAATCGGATTTTTCTTTTTCATTCAATTTTTTATTTTTTGCAACATCCACAAGTTGTTTAAAAAGGTATATTGTATCTACAACCCCATTTTTAACTTTTAAATCAAATTCATATCTATTTTCACCCATCTCCAAATATTTTTCGAGCTTCATTGCAGGCTCTCCCTCATAGCTTCTATAATTACATATTCCAAGATAACAGGATAACGCATCAAGGAGCCGCCCCATACTTGTTGATAATGGTGCTTTTTCCATTGCCTTTGATAAAATTTCTTCTTCCATACCATGAAAGTATATGCTTTTGTTCCATTTTTTAAAGATTGCAAATACAAGTCTTCTAACATCTTTTGCCGCTTTATCTCCTCCAATCAGTGGCAATTCTTTTAGATGCCCCAACCTTTCAAATTTGTTATAGCTTGCATATAAAACCTCACCTCCCCATAAATTACCATCGCTTCCATAACCGAGTCCATCTAAGGTGATAACAATTGCCTCCTCCAAATTATTTTCAAGGAGAAGCGAAGTAGCATGAGCCCAATGATGCTGTATTTCAATCGTTTTAACATCATATTCATTTGCAATTTTTTCTGCAATTCTTTTAGTCGCATATCTTGGATGCATATCCATGGCTACAGCATCAATTTCTTTTATTTTCATTAATTTCATTAAAAATTTCAAGCTTTCGTAAAGAAATTCAAGGGTTGGATAATATTTTGTATTTCCAATATACTGTGTTGAATAAATTTTTTTATTATAAGAAATGGCACCACATACATTTTCTTCTGCTCCCACAGAAATAATTCTTTTGCTATGATTTGATTTGATAAAATATGGAATAAACCCTCTCGAACGCCTTATAAAAAATTTCCTTCCCTTCCATAATTTAATTACAGAATCATCCACTCTATTTATTATATCTCTATTATGTAAAAGATAAAAATCTGCTCCTAAAGAAAATGCTTTTTCATTATCAACAATCATTGGCTCTCCAGCAATATTTGCAGAAGTCATTATCAATGCATCTGAATTCATATATGAAAATAGTAAGTGATGAACACCAGAATAAGGCAAATAAATTCCAATGGTAGACAAACATGGAGAAGCTTCTTCAAGTTTATTATTTCTTTTATTAAGCAATAAGATTGGTCTCTCATTAGATAATAAAATTTTTTCTTCTTCTTTTGTTATATATGCATATTTCATTGCAGTTTTTATATCTCTTACCATGATAGCAAAAGGTTTTTGGTATCTCATGTACCATTCTCTAAATTTTTTTATCTCCTCAATTTTGCAGGATATATGCATCCCTCCCCATGATTTTATGATACCTATCGCACCATCATCAACATATCCTGCAAATTTTTTTATTGCATCATCTCTTTCTGCAATAGTTTTTTTATTTTTGTCATATAACGTATAGAATGGACCACATTCAGGGCATGAAATTGTCTGAGCGTGGTATCTCCTATTGCTTGGGTTACTATATTCATCCATGCAATCATTACACATTTTAAATTTATCCATGGATGTATTGCATCTATCGTAAGGCAAATCTTTTATAATGCTGAATCTTGCTCCACATACAGTGCAGTTTGTAAAAGGATAATGGTATCTTTTATTGCCCGGGTCAAAAATTTCTTTCAAACAATCATTGCATATTGCTGTATCTACTGGAATGGAAAAGCTTCTCTCCCCATCTTCGCTATGCAGTATTTTAAAGCCTTTGAATTTTTCTTCATAGTTTTCAATTATTATCTCATCAATTCTTGCTATTTTAGGCAATTCTTTTTTCAATTCTTCTATAAATTCTTCTTCTTTTTTATCAACAACGACTTCAACTTCAGAACCTTTATTCAATACATACCCATTTAGCCCCATATCAATTGCTATTCTATAAACTGTTGGTCTGAATCCAACTCCTTGAACCACTCCTCTAAATATGATTTTCATAGACATTGTTATAAGCCTTTAAGATAAAAAAATTATGGCACTATTTTATTTCATCTATTATACTAATTAATTGCTGCGAAGACGTTAGGCCTGCATGGAGATAAGATAGTCTACCATGTTTATCGAAAATTACAAGTGTTGGTATAGAATTTTGTAGTAAATATTTCTGAGCCACTCCATATTTATCCATTCCAAAAGTCCATTCATTTATATGGCTGGAGAAAGTTGCCTTTATTTTATTTGCATCATCTTTTGGTTCCACATCCAAGGAAATTATGGCAACACCATCATTTTTTCCATAATGATTCAACGTACTTTCTAACTGATTCATTTGCATTCTACATGGTTGGCACCAAGTAGCCATCAAATCGAGTAAAACAACCTTGCTATGATAATCATGCAAATGTTTTGTTCGCCCATCATCTAAAGTAATAAAAGAAAAATCGCGGCCCCAAATCTCACCCTGCAGGGCTTTATCCATGTTATTTTTAAAATCTTCTATGGATTGCTGAGCACTATTTGGATTATAAACATCGTATGCAATCAAGCGGTGCAATATCTCTCCATGGTAAATAAATATAATTGTTGGTAGATATGGTATATATTGCAATCGATATTTATAAATAATATTCGTATTCTGTTTATTATTAACATCTATCTTTATCATAACAAAATCTTTTGATTTTTTTATTATTTCATTATTCGAAAATATTGTATCATCTGTGTATTTGCAAATCTGGTTTTTGGGAGTGCACAAGTACAATAATATTGGCTTTCCTGTTGAATTTGCCTTTTCCATGCCTTCTGAATAGCCAAGCCATGCAATCTCGTTATTTTGTGATGCAGTAATGTTATCCATTTCAGATATTATTTTTGTTTTATCAAGTGAATTAACCCTCATAACTTCCGTTCCATTTTTTATAAATATTATCACTGGGCTTTTGGTTATATTATATACTCCCGCTATACTCTTATTTTTATTGTCGGTTTCTACCCTTATCATTACAAAATCTTTGGATTTCTGTGCAATATCATTATCCGAAAATATTTTCAAATCACTTAGATTGGAATAAAAATATAATATTGCTGGCTTTCCTGTTGAATTTGATTCATTCATTCCTTCTTGGTAACTCATCCAGTTTATTTTTGCTTCTGTTCCACCATTATTTTTTTTCTCACTGCAACCTGCAAGAACAATAGTTATCGCAATAAATAAAATTGCTAATTTCTTCATATATATCTTCCCACCCATGCTCTCAACATATCCATTGGTATAACTCCAACCTGCCTTTCAATAAGATGGCCATTTTTAAAAAGCAGCAATGTTGGAATACTCATAACCCTATATTTTAAAGAAAGCTTCCTATTTCTATCAGAATTAATTTTTGCAAAAGCCACCTTTCCCTTCATCTCTCTTGCCAATTTAGCTATCATTGGCTCAACTATCTTACAAGGCTGGCACCACGGCGCCCAGAAATCAGCAACAACAACATTATATTTAGAAACAAATTCATTAAAATCATTTTCACCAACGCGAATAGGTTTAGTCGGCATTTCTTGGGTATCTTTCCTCACGAATTTCTGTAACATTCTCATCCTTATTTTTTGCAGTTCGTCCATGTAAAGATAATGATAGGAGTATATAACATTTTTGCGTAATCAATACACAACCGATATATATCCTCAAATATTTCAAATCATGGATTGCCGCGAAGTCATGCAGTGCATTTTTGATATAAGCGATGGAGACATCCAAATTTATAAATATCTCTTGGGTAAAGAAATGAAGGCTGATAAGATTGCAGAAAAATTTAGAAAAGACAGGAGCACCATTCAGAGAAGTTTAAAGAAACTCATAGAATGCGGTTTGGTTAAAAGACAGAAGAAAATAATTGGAAGAGGGGGATATTATTATACTTATACATCTATTACAAAAGAAGATGCAAAAAATTTAATTAAAGTTTGCCTGGACGATTGGTATAATGACATGACAAATGCCATAAAAAATCTTGAAAAAGAATTTGAGTAAATTGAGAAAGCGTCGTAATAAAGAATTTATATTGAATTAGGTTAAAAATTATGGCTGTGCTCCAAGTAGCTTTAGATTTGATAAATGGCAATCGTGCTATAGAAATTGCAAAAGATGCTATAAAAGGTGGCGCCGACTGGCTTGAAGCAGGAACACCTTTGATAAAAGCCGAGGGTATGGAAATTATAAGGGAACTTAAGAAATTTGGAAAGAAAGTTGTAGCGGATATGAAAACAATGGATGTTGGTGATGTTGAAGCAGAAATGGTTGCCAAGGCAGGAGCGGGCATTATTTCTGTTCTTGGAGTTGCAGGTGATGAAACAATAAAAGAAGCTGTTAGGGCAGCGAGAAGATATGGAATAGAAATCATGGTTGATTTAATAGGTGTTAAAAATGTTATGGAGAGAGCAATTGAAGTTGAAAAACTGGGAGCTGATTATGTTTGCGTTCATCTTGCCATTGATGAGCAGATGCTTGGAAAGGATGTATTTGAAGATTTGAAAAAAGTTGTTTCTTCATGCAATTTAAAGGTTGCTGTTGCTGGAGGAATAAATAGCGAAACAGCTGGAAAGGCTGTAGAAAATGGTGCAAGCATTGTAATAGTTGGAGGGGCAATAATAAAAGCGAGAGATGTTACAAACGCTACAAAAAAAATAAAAATGGCTATGGAGGGAAAGAAAGTTAAAACAAAACTTTTCAAAAAATATAAAGAAAAAGAGATTTTCAACGCTTTCAAAATGGTTTCAACTTGCAATATATGTGATGCAATGCACAATAAAGGTGCAATATATGGTTTGCATCCTCTCAAAAATGGCTACCACATAGTTGGAAAAGCATTAACAGTCAGAACAATAGATGGAGATTGGGCAAAAGTTGTGGAAGCAATAGATATTGCGAGCAATGAAGATGTTATCATTGTTGAGGAAAATGGCAATAAAGCGGTATGGGGTGAGCTTGCCACAGAAAGTGCAATAAAAAAAGGAATAGTAGGTGTTGTTATAGATGGTTCGATAAGAGATGTTCATTTAATAAAGAAGACAGATTTTCCTATTTTTTATAAAAATATTTTTCCAGAAGCGGGGGAGCCAAAAGGATATGGAGAAATAGGAGGGGAAATAAAATGTGGAGGGCAGACAATAAAAAAAGGGGACTGGATAATAGGCGATGATAATGGCATAGTTGTTGTTCCAAAGGAAATGGCTGTTGAAATTGCAAACAGGGCTATAAATGTTATGGAGAGAGAAAATAGGATAAGGCAGGAAATAAGAAATGGAAGCAGCTTGGGAAAAGTTTTGGAATTAAAAAAATGGGAAAAGGCATAGCGCCGGCGACCGGATTCGAACCGGCGACCGTCCGGTTAACAGCCGGATGCTCCACCGCTGAGCTACGCCGGCAGCAAAATGATATGCATAACATATAGAAAAACCTTACTTTAGTTCAAATATTCCTTTGACGATGCAGATATGGCTTTATGGAGTAATATTTTCATATAAATGGCAAAAAAGTGAAGATTGATTATTTTGATTATTTTCTCCTCTTCATTAATTTTTTTGCCTGTTTTGCTATGTTGTCTGCTGTCAATCCATACTTTTCCATTAACTGGCGCGCTTCTCCACTTTCGCCAAATACATCATTAACACCTATTCTAAATGCTGGAACAGGATTTTTTGCCATTGCCATTGAAACAGCATCTCCAAGCCCGCCTATTATTGAATGTTCCTCAATAGTTATTATATAACCAGTTTCTCTTGCAGCTTTTTTTATCAGCCTTGCATCTATTGGTTTTATGGTCGGTATATGTATAACCCTTGCTTCTATACCATTTTTTTTGAGCATGTTGTAAGCTATCAAAGCTTCCGCAGTCATTGTTCCAGTTGCAATTATTGAAATATCTGAACCATCTCTTAAAACATGCCCTCTACCAATTTTAAATTTACCATGCCTTTCAAAAATTATTGGAGCATCAGCTCTACCTATTCTAATGTAGAATGGACCATTTTCTGAAGCAATAACTGGAATGACATCTTCCATTTCTGTTGCATCTGCAGGGGCAATAACACGCATGTTTGGCAAAACACGCATTAAAGCAATGTCCTCAAGCATCTGGTGGCTGGCGCCGTCGCCACCGACGGAAATGCCAGCATGCGTTGCCACTATCTTGACATTTAGGTTGGGATAAGCTATCGATTGCCTTATCTGGTCATAACATCTGCCTGTTGCAAAAACAGCAAAGCTGGAAGCAAAAACAATTTTACCACATGTTGCCAGTCCTGCTGCAACACCCATCATATTTGCTTCAGATATACCCATATCAAAAAAACGGCTGGGAAAAACAGTTCCAAATCTTTTTGTTTTTGTTGAAAGAGCAAGGTCTGCATCAAGGACAACAACATTTTCGTTTTCATATCCAAGCTGTATCAATGCTGAGCTGTATGCATCTCTTAAATTTCTCATTTTATTTGTTATGTGTGCATTAACCATCCAATTCACGCTCCTCTTGTTCGAGTTCATTCATTGCCCTTAAATATTGCTCCTTGGTTGGAGGTTTTCCATGAAAAGACAATGTTCCTTCCATAAATGAAACACCCTTTCCTTTTATTGTATGGGCAATTATAATCGTTGGTTTTTCATTATTTTTAATTTCATGAAATGTGCTCAAAATTTCTTCAATATCATGTCCATCTATTTCAATAACTTCCCATCCAAAAGCCTTCCATCTTAATGAAAGAGGTTCATCATGCATTATTTCTTCAGTTGGCCCATCAATTTGAAGACGATTTCTATCCAATATTGCAATTAAATTATCAAGTCTATGATGAGAAGCACAATTTGCTGCCTCCCATATCTGACCCTCCTGAACCTCTCCATCTCCAAGGATAGCAAAAACACGGTAATCACGATTATCCAATTTTCCAGCAATAGCCATACCAACGGCAACACTAAGTCCTTGACCCAATGAGCCGGTTGACATTTCAACCCCGGGCGTTATCATGCTTGGATGACCCTGCAAAAAATGTCCTATTTTACGCAAATTTTTTAATTCTTCGAGAGGAAAATAACCTGCAAGAGATAGAGCAGCATATAATGCTGGAGCGGCATGCCCTTTTGATAAAACAAGGCGATCCCTGTCTTCCCACTTTGGATTTTTTGGATTGTGACGCATCTCATGAAAATACAGGCATGACAGCATATCCGCTATCGATAAGCTCCCGCCGGGGTGCCCGGAGCCAGCCCTATAAACCGATTCTATAACCCATTTTCTTATTTCCAATGCTTTTCTCTTCAATTCTTTTATAAGTTCTTCATCATGCATTTTATAATGAATTGATTTCGACTATTTATTGGTTATTTATGAGCCTTTTAGAAAAAGCCTCGGAAAAAACAAAATGTATTAGTTTTCTTTTTGGGGTGAAGCACTTTTTCTTTTTTGAAAAGAAAAAGGGCTCGGGGAAAGAACTTCTTTAGGGTGCAGACCTTTTCTAAAGGGTTGCGAGCCCTTTCTTCAAAAGAAAGCCCTCGGGGAAAACAAAATGTATTAGTTTTCTTTTTGGGGTGAAGCACTTTTTCTTTTTTGAAAAGAAAAAGGGCTCGGGGAAAGAACTTCTTTAGGGTGCAGACCTTTTCTAAAGGGTTGCGAGCCCTTTCTTCAAAAGAAAGCCCTCGGGGAAAACAAAATGTATTAGTTTTCTTTTTGGGGTGAAGCACTTTTTCTTTTTTGAAAAGAAAAAGGGCTCAAGAGAGTTCAAAATCATTATATAGCCTATAACCTATAAATATGAAAAATGTGAAAGAAGATAAAGTTGCTGTAAATGTTGTAAAAAAATGGTTAAGGAAAGGAAATATTTCAAGATGTATGCGTGATTTATTGCCATCATCAAACTTAAATTTAATTGAAAGGGAGAGGGTTGCAGTCTTAATCCACAGAATTGTTAGATGGAAGCGTTGGTATGATTTTTTGATGGATTGTTATGATTTAAAAAAATCACCAGAAAATTATGTTAAAATTGCTAAAAATGAAATAAACGTTGATTATAAAAAAGCAGAGGAGAATATTCCAAAAGAGAAATATATTGCAATAAGACAATCTTTTTCTGATTTTATGGCAAAAATTGTTAAGAATTATCCAGAATTCGTAAAGCATTTGAATAAAGAAGCTAAAACAACGCTCTGCGTAAATTTCAATAAAAGCAACAGAGCAGAAGTTATTGAAATGTTAAAAAAAGAAGGATTGAATGCTAAAAAATCTTTGTTGGAAACATCATTAATAACTGAATCAAGAGCGAGATACTCCCAAGTAGTAAAAAAAGGTTTTGCCCATGTCCAAGATGAATCGAGCCAGCTTGTAGCAAAAATTACTTCAATGCTTGGAAATAAAATACTCGATTATTGTGCAGGAAATGGAGGGAAAACATTGGCGATGGCATCCATAACAAAAAATAATGCAATCATATATGTCCATGATGAAAATAAGGATAGACTGAAAACACTTGAAAAAAGAGCAATTCTTTACAACGCAAAAATATTTCCAATGGATGAAAGTGAAAAATATGATGTGGTTTTGGTTGATGCTCCATGCACGGGCGTCGGCGCCGCCAGAAGAAATCCTGAAGCAAAATATATTAACTCCTTAAACAATTTTCCAGAAAAGCAATTGGAAATCCTAAAAAATGCATCAAATTTTGTTAAAAAGTATCTCATATATTCAATCTGTTCTTTTATTCCAGAAGAAACAATGGTTGTTGAAAAGCTGAATGAATTTAAAAAAATAAATTTTGAATTGGATGGTCTTAAAAAAATGAAGAGTGGCTTCTTCACATGGCTTCCAGAAGGGGATATTCTTTTCATGAGCATTTTAAAAAGAAAATAACTTGCGATGGCTATATATAATAATGCTTTTTTACCATTAAATGATTGAAGAAGGCAGCATGGTGGCGCCAGGCGACGAGCTTGCAATGGCTGAAGAGTTGATGGCTGGTTTTGGCACATATCAGGATGGGGGTATAATAAGAAGTTCTATTATGGGTAAGTTTAAGGTTGATAAAAAAAAGCTTGAAGCAGTTGTTGAACCTCTTCCATCTATGCCCATTATTTTAAAAGAAGGGGATGTTGCAATATGTGAAGTCAAGCAGGTTATGGATGCAATGGTTATTGTCGAGATATTGCACTTAGCTGGAAAAGATAGAGGGATTGCAGGGGAAAGAGATGGGGCAATACATGTTTCCAATATAAGCGATGAGTATGTAAGCCATCCAAATACAAAATATAGGATAGGAGATATTATAAGGGCTAAAGTTATAAAAGTTGATCCTTTAACCCAGCTTTCAACAACGGGTAAAGAATTTGGTGTGATAAAAGCATTTTGCACAAATTGTAGAAATCCTTTAATAAAAGAAGGAAATTCTCTCCAATGTCCTGTATGCGGAAAAAAAGAAGAAAGAAAGATGGCAGATGATTATGGTATGGGAAATATAGATAGGGTGATAAATAATGAAAATTGAAATAAAGAAAGAAAATGATAAAGAAATCGAATTTGAAGTTATAAAAGAAAAGACAATTTTAAATCCTTTAAAACAGAAACTCCTTGAATATGATGAAGTTGAATTTGCTGAATGGAAGGTTGAACATCCTTTAATAGGAAATCCAGAATTTTATCTTAGAGTTAAGAAAGGTTCAGCAAAAAAAATTTTGAAGAAAGCTATTGAGGATATTAAAAGAAACATTGATGAGCTGCGTAACCAATTGGAGGAATAATTAATGGAGGAGGACATAGGCATAGAAGCATATCTAACTAAAGGAGAGGGAATAAAAGGTAAAATAAAAGAAGAAGCTGAAGATTTTATTGTAGAAGAATTACCATTATATCCAAAGCCAGCAAAAGGAAAATTTGTTGTTGCAATGGTGAAATCAAAAAACTGGGAAATGAATAGGCTTATTGAAAGAATTGCAAAAAATCTGAGAATTTCATATAAAGCGGTTGGATATGCAGGCATAAAAGATAAGAGAGCAATAACAACCCAGATAATGTCATTTGCAGCTCCAATTGAAAAAGTTTTAAATTTAAGAATACCTGATGTTGAAGTTAGCATTCTTTATAAAACAAATAAGCCAGTCACCCATGGAAAACTTTTGGCAAATAAGTTTGAAATAGTCATAAAAAATATTGAAGATGGGGACAAATTTAAAAAAATATTGGAAGAATTGGCATCAATAAAAGGTTATCCAAATTTTTTTGGAGTCCAGAGATTTGGAATAACAAGACCAATAACACATATTGTTGGAAAATATATTATCAAAAATGATTTAGAAAAAGCCGTTATGAGTTATGCAGCGAATCCCATAGAAGGGGAAGATAAAGAATGCTATGAAGCAAGAGAATTTTTGGAAAAAACAAAGGATTTTAAAAAAGCTTTAGAAGTTTATCCAAAAAAGCTTTCCTTTGAACGCAGAATGGTTGAATATCTTGCAGAGCATCCTGATGATTGGGAAAATGCCTTGCTTCAACTTCCATCAAATTTAATAAGAATATTTATTCATGCATATCAATCTTATCTTTTCAATAAAATGCTTTCTTTAAGGATTAAAAAAGGCATACCAATAAATGAGGCAATAGAAGGCGATGTTATATTGAAAAGTATGCAAAATTTTGATGGCATATATGCAAATGAAAAAAATATTGAAAAAATAAATAAGGAAATTAAGAAAGGAAAATGCTTTCCTTCAGCAGCAATAGTTGGATATGACAGCAAGCTTGCAAAAGGAGAAATGGGAGAAATTGAAGCAAAAGTTTTGGAAAATGAAGGCATATCTATAGATGAATTTAAAATGCCATACATGCCATGGCTTTCTTCAGCCGGGCTGCGCCGCTCTGTTTTTGCGCCCATTAAAAATATTTTATATAGGCTGGATGGTAACAATTTGCATTTAAAATTTATTCTTGAGAAAGGATGTTATGCCACCTCTTTATTGAGGGAATTTATGAAAGCGGACATATATAGCTATTGATTTATATTTAATTTTATTACATTTTTATGATAATATTCGATAATCACATGCATTTAAGAAGAGATGGAAGATTTATAGAAGCTGTAAAAGAATTTAAAAAAGAAGGAGGTAGCCATCTAAACTTTTGTCCATATACTGATTTCAAAGAAGTTATAAAAAATGAAAGTTACATGAAGAGCTATGAAGAAGGAATAAAGATGGCGGAGGAGGCGACAAAGAAAACAGGAGTTAAAATATTCCTCACATTAGGACCATATCCAATTGATTATTTAAGAATGAAGGATGTTGTCGGAAGAAAGAAATCGATGGAACTTATGAAAAAGGGAATGGATGAAGCGTATAAATTATGCATTGAAAAAAAAGCGATAGCAATTGGAGAGATAGGAAGACCACACTTTAAAGTTGATGAGCAATCGTGGAATGACAGCATTGAAATAATGAAATATGGCATGATGCTTGCCAGAGATGCTGATGTGCCTGTAATTCTGCACATGGAAGCTGCAAATGAAAATAACATGAAAGAGCTGGCAAAAATGGCTATCGAAACTGGTTTAAAAAAAGATAAAGTTATAAAGCATTATTCCCCTCCCTTAATAACAATTGAAGAAAACTTTGGCATATTTCCCTCTGTAATCGCAAAAAAAGAAAATGTTGAAGAAGCATTCAGAAAAGGAACGAGATTTATGCTTGAAACAGATTATTTAGATGATATCAAAAGAGCTGGGGCAGTTTTAAGTTTGAAAACGGTTCCTAAAAGAATAAAAAATTTGCTTGCTGAAGAAAAAATAAATGAAAAAGATGCCTATATAGTGAATAAAGAAAATCCAGAAAAAATTTATGGCGTTTCTTTAAATGAATGAGAGTGGAACAACCATTTCCTTACCACATTTTTTGCATATATAGTATACTCTATCTTTAAATACATGTTGAATCATTTCCCCACCACATTCAGGGCATCTCATTCTTCTATTTGCTATCATTTTGCTTACAATATAATGTTGTTTTTTATATATAAATCTTTCGGCAGGTGTTTAAATGTGGCTTATATTATTGCTATGCAGGGGAAAAAGTTGATGAGGCCTTCTTTTGATGAGTATTTTATGGAAATAGCAAAGATAGTGGCAAAGCGTTCAACATGCACAAGACGTCAGGTTGGGGCTGTGATGGTTAAAGAAAATCATATTCTTTCCACTGGTTACAATGGTGTTCCAAAAGGATTCAAACACTGCGATGAAATTGGATGCATAAGAGAAAAACTTGAAATTCCTGAAGGAGAGAGACATGAGTTATGCATGGGATTACATGCAGAACAAAATGCAATAATACAGGCAGCTGTTTTTGGTGTTTCGATAAAAAATGCAACTTTATATGTAACCCATTTTCCATGCAGTGTGTGTTCAAAAATGCTTGTAAATGCAGAAATAAAAGAAATAGTTTATTTGAATGATTATCCAGATGAGCTTTCAAAAGAAATCCTGAAGGAAAGTAATATAAAGGTGAGGAGATTTCAGCAGTAATGGAAAATCTGCAACAGAAGACAATATTATTTATCCGAGATGTTATCATTTCTGTAGCAATAGTTGGCATAATACTGGCAGCACTATGGGGATATACTGGGCAATTTCCTCATACTCCAATGGTTGTTGTCACTTCTGAAAGCATGATGCATCATAACGCGCCTTTTGGAAAAATAGGAACAATTGACCCTGGTGATTTAGTTTTAGTAAAAAAGGTTTATAGCAAAAATGATGTTATAACGAGAGGAAATGAAAGTCATCCAATGACAAAGCATCGGACTTATGGAGATTATGGAGATGTAATAATATACTATCCAATGGGAAATAAAAAAAGAACACCAATCATACATCGTGCAATATGCTGGATTGAAAAGAATGATGGAACTTATGATGTGGAGGAATATGGAATCCATAATGCTAAAGAAATAACCATACCTCAGCTACATTTATATAATTATAAGCCAGCAAATAGTGGATTTATAACGAAAGGAGATAATAATGAATACCCAGACCAATTGCCGAATGGCGGAATATGCCCCCAGCCTGTTAAACCCAAATGGATTATTGGGAAGGCAAGAGGCGAGCTTCCATGGTTTGGTTTGATAAAATTGATGATATATGGAAATGACCATGGATATGAAGGCGATGATGCAGTTAAAATTGGCAATGCAGTTGCTCCTAAAGATGAATGGATTTGTCTGGGCATTTCCTTAGTTATAATAATTGTTTTACCATCTATATGGGATGCATATAACTTCTTTAAAAATAGAAAATCAAAGGAGCTTAGATTGTAATTTTGGCTTGTAATTTTCAACATCTGGCAATGATTCATCTTTTTCAAGTATTTCTTTTATTTTATTTGATACAGGAACTTCTATCTCTCTTGTTCTTCCATATCTACCTTTTGATATAACTCTTGCATTCAAGATTCCCATCATATCAAGCTCAGAAATTATGTCTGCAACTCTTCTCTGTGTTAAATTTGTATATCCCCCTCTATTACATAGCTCCTCATAGATGCTATATAAATCTCCTGTTGTAAGGCTTCCATATTCCTTTGTGCCTATCAAAGCAGATAACAAAACAATTTTTGATTGCAATGGCAATGTCCGAATAACTTCTCTTACCCTATCCAATTCTATTTTATTTTCAGCCATCCTAACATGCTTTTCTCTAACACTTTTGTCTCCAAGCCTTTCAGCAATTTCAGCGGATACACGGAGCAAATCGAGGGCACGGCGGGCGTCGCCATGCTCCTGCGCCGCCTTGGCAGAGCATAATGATATGACACCATCTTCAATGGCATTTTCTTTAAATGCTAATTTTGCTCTTTCTGAAAGTATGTCTTTTAGTTCATCCGCAGTATATGGAGGGAAAACCAAATTTTCTTCGCCAAGTGATGATTTCACCCTCGGGTCCAAAAATTCTGTGAATTTTAAATCATTTGATATGCCTATAACGGATGCTTTTCCTTCTTTTAAATCATTATTTATTCTCGAAAGATTGTATAAAACCTCATCACCTTTTACTTTATCAACCTCATCAAGTACAATAACTGTAACACCCTTGGCTTTATCTATTGAATTTATAAGCCTTGAGTATACCTCATCAGTTGGCCATCCTGTGAATGGTATCCTTTCATCCCATCCTTTTATGAAATGATTTGTAATATTTTGGAGTATGCGATATTGTGTATCGACTATTTCACAATTTATATAAATAAAATGTATCGGAGCGCCCATTTCTTTGCCTTTCTTCATTAAATGCTTTCCCACAAAAGTAGAAACAGCAGTTTTTCCTGTGCCCGTTTTTCCATATATAAATACATTTGAAGGGGCTTCTCCTTTCAGAGCCGAAACTAATATTGATGCAAGCTCATTTATCTGCTTCTCTCTATGAGGCAGGAAGCTCGGAATATATGATGGCCTTAGCACTTCCTTATTTTTTATGATATTGCCAGATGATAACAGCTCATGAAATATGTCTTTCATTTTTTTACTTCCCCCAAAACAATATTACATGCAGATGGTATAAATAAATGTTATGAGGCAAGGCTAAATGTTAGCAAATTATGAATGTATAAAAATCTTTTTATTACCATCTTCCTCATTTGAATGCATTCCTCTAATGCTGTTCTACTATCTCTCTCAGTTCTTCACATTTTTCGCATGGATCATCTTCACATGGAGCTTCAACTATTCCTTGATCAATGGCTTTTTGTATTAATGCTTCTAGATATTTAATTTGCTTTTCCGTTAATCTTCTTCTTTCCATCTTTCTATGTGCTATATCATAAAGAGCTTTTCTTTCATTTTTTGTTAGTATGTTATTATATTTTGCTTTCTTAGCCATGTGAAGTATCACATAGACAGGCAGTTTATTCTGTAGAAGCTCTTCTTCATTTATTGTTTTTTCTTCTATTTTTTCTTCTGCTTTAATTTCTGAAAATGAAATTCTACGAAGCTCTTCTCCTATTTTATCTGATTCTTTCAACAAGATATCCACATCATCCAAAATATTTTCTTCGATTGGTGGTGATTCCGTGCTATAGTTAGCCGGTTCGATAATCATTTTCTTCGTTTCTCTTTTCCTTAATTCATCCTCTAAATCTGCTATTCCAGTAAATAATAATATTGAGGATATAGCTTCTTTTAAGTTTTGGTTTTGCGTATTTTCTATTTCCTCCATTATATAAGAAGATAATTT